>JAHELQ010000267.1:5014-7240 GCA_024644125.1 Candidatus Aminicenantota bacterium
AGAATTGCGACAGTGATGGGACGTTATTACGCCATGGACAGGGATAATCGTTGGGAACGCACGGAACGGGCATATAAAGCCATAATTAACGGAACCGGCAAAAAAGTCGCCAATTGGCAGGAAGCTATCGCCGACGCTTACGAGGCGGGAGAAACGGACGAATTCATCAAGCCCCGTATTATCGATTACGACGGCATTCAACCGGACGACGTATTCATCTTCTTCAATTTCCGTTTCGACCGTACCCGGCAGTTGACCAAAGCCATTGTGGAACCGGATTTCGTTGAATTCCCAACAATACCCCACGAACTTCACTTCGTAGCTATGACGCACTATTATGACGGCGGTAATTTCGAAGAGGTCTACCCGGAATTGGAGTACACAAACAATCTGGGAGAAGTGCTGTCGTTGCATGGGATTCCGCAGTTCCGCTGCGCCGAAACCGAGAAATACGCCCATGTGACATTTTTCTTCAATTCCATGCGGAACGATCCGTTCCCGGGCGAAGACCAGGCTCTAGTCCCAAGCCCAAAGGTAGCCACCTATGATTTGCAGCCGGAAATGAGCGCCGCCCAGGTGACCAAAAAAATTCTCGAAGCGATCCATTCAGGCAAATACAAGATCATCATTTGCAATTACGCCAATTGCGACATGGTGGGACACACCGGTATCTTTCCCATGATTGTAAAGGCGGTGGAGACAGTTGACCAGGGAGTGCGCCAGGTGGTGGAGGCAATCAGGGAAAAAGGAGGAGTGGCAATCGTCACCGCGGATCACGGTAACGCGGAGCAAACCCAACTGGAAGACGGTTCTCCCATGACATCGCATACCACAAACCCGGTGCCCCTTACCATTATCGGCGCGGGTGGAATTCAACTGCGAAAAAATGGGCAATTGAGTGACATAGCACCCACCATCCTCCATTTGCTGGACATACCGAAGCCCAAAGAGATGACCGGCGAATCCTTGATCGAGAAATGACAGATAAAGACGATGACGCATTCCGATAGACATTCAATCCAATACAAAAGTATATGTGTCGGCGCGATCCAGACTAACGCCTATATTGTTTATTCAGGTCAGGATCCTGCATGTTTCATCATCGATCCCGGCTCCGACGGCGGGATTATCGCGGATGCAATCGATCGCGCCAACCTACGCCCCGAAGGCATCATCCTGACCCACGGCCATTACGATCATTTCGGCGCAGTGACCGAATTGAAAAAACGTTACAATATTCCCGTCCACTTGCATATGGACGACCGGGAGACTATAAGCTCAAAAAGTCTGGGATTGCTGGCTTCGTTGTTCAAATCGCCGGAACCGCCGGAGATCGATTCATACCTCGCGGATGGCGATGTGCTGGAAGCTGGGACTATTCGCCTCAAAGTCATTCACACTCCGGGGCACACTCAGGGCAGTATCTGTTTGGACGCGGGTCCGATCCTGTTTACAGGCGACACATTGTTCCAGGGCTCCATCGGGCGAACCGACCTTCCAGGCGGCGATTACAGAATCCTACAACAATCGCTTGAAAAGCTGAAACAGTTCCCCCCGGCAACCATCATTCTACCTGGCCATGGGGAAGAATCCACCATCAAGATCGAAGTACAATTGAATCCTTTTTTATAAGGTATTTGGGCGACCATGCGGATAATATTCGATGGAGAAATGCTGGCGGCGGACCTGAAACGCTATTTTGTCTTTCTGCAGATCGAGAAAGGCCTCAGCCGCAACACCATACTCTCTTATCGACAGGAGCTGGATAAATGGGGAGCCTTCCTGGAGGAGAAAAATCTTCATCATCTGGAAGCGGACGAAGATGATGTCACTGAGTTTTTGATGCATCACTCAGCCCAGGGGCAGGCACAATCCTCCCAATCCCACCTCTTATCAGTCATGAGGAGTTTCTTCCATTATTTGGTGGGGGAAGAAAAAGTAGACGAAAATCCCGCTTCGCCGATCCCGTTTCCCAAAAAATGGAAACTACTTCCAAAATACCTCACCATAGATCAGGTGTCGGAACTACTGGAATTACCCGACACCAAGACTCCCTTCGGCGAGCGAGACAAAGCGATACTGGAGGTGATGTACGCCACCGGTTTACGGATATCGGAAGTATCGGGCCTAACGGTCGAGAGCACCTACATCGAGGAGCAATTCCTACGGGTGATGGGAAAGGGAAACAAGGAGCGGGTAGTCCCGTTTGGAGAAAAAGCCAGACAG
>JAHELQ010000268.1 GCA_024644125.1 Candidatus Aminicenantota bacterium
CCCAATGCTCCAATAACGCGCCGCCCTCGCCGAATACCGGAACGATGTGGACCGCTTCCGTGGCCCAATGTCCGGCCATAAACCGCGCCAGGGCCGGATAGCGGTAAGCCATCTGGATAGGAAAGGCCAGGTAACCGATATATTTAAAAAATCCCAGGAAGACCGCGATGTTGTAATCTTTGAAATTCCGTTCGCGAATCACCAGGTAAAGGACATAAATACCTCTTACCAACGAACCTGGCGATATAGGCGTAATCTGGAACAACATCAGAATCGCCGTCACCGCTACAGTGGCTTCGGCGGCGCTCAATTCCGGATGCATCGTCACATAAATCCAACTGACAATGATGGAGACGATCTGAGTAATGGGCAATGTCAACACATGAACCGCCAGACTCTTGAGGTATTTTTGGATGAAAGGCTCGTTGATTTGATTTTCGATAACCCCGGCGTCCTCCGGGCTCAAGATGTGCTTCTGCTGGCCTTCCCTGATCATATCCCGCAACCATTGCTCTCTGAAGGGTGCGCTGAAATAGAGTTTGACCGGCCTGACTACCAAAAAATGGAGTTTGGCCCGGGCAAACGCTCCGTCCGTCAAGAATTTATGGAGACCCACGGGTAGAATTGAGAGTATCTGATGACCCAGGAAACGCGGAAATGAAGCGGACAAGTCGGCGGCTTTCTCTTCGTTCACCCGCCCTTTACGGTGCCAGGAAATGATCTTTTCCGCCATTTTCCCTCTGAACGAACGCGATAGATACGCAGTGCTCGTCAGCATATTCCCATAATGTTTGCGCCATCCCGAGTGTCCGGATATTTTTAGCAAAAATTTCCCCAACAAAGGGATGATAGCAATGAAGGACATGATGATGGTAAGGATATTGCTTTTGGAGTAGAGCTCGAAGCCCTTGTCGTCGATAAGATTGCGCACTCTCCAGCCGGCGCGGGTACTTCTCGGCATTGTGGACCACAAACGGCGGCTGTAGAAGAACCGGAACAGGTTATGGGTGATGTCTGGGATCGAATTCCTGTAGATTCGTTCACTCTCTTCAAGCTCTTCCATCATCCCCTCCATCCCGATGAAGGTATCGGGTTGGGAATCGATGAATGCCTGCAATTTCTTTAGATCTCCCCGGTCGAACTGTACCAGGCTGCCGCGCATCAAACCCTTCAAAATAAGAATGACATCGCCGGGGCTCATGGGTAGAAGTGGTAGTAGCGCCAGTCCCGCCCTAAAATCGACGGCGGTGAGACCGGATGTAGGATTGCCCTCCGAGTCGTTTCGCTTGAGACAATTGGGTTGACTCTTGGCTGTAGACCATTCGTACTGGCGGGCGAATTCCGGGGCGCCCATTTCATGGAGCAATACGACGAAATCCTTCATGAATGTCCGCTTGGCACGGTATTCGGGAGAACCGACTTTCGATTCGTCCACTGATTTTTTTCTCAAATGCCGTTTTAAAAAGTCCAGGTGGTCATCCACCTCCAACCGCCATGTCCTGCCGTCCACCCAATCGCTCAATTCCCCGCAACTGCCGAGATTGGCATCCACCAGGGTGGCGTGGATGTTGTTGACCGCTTTGTCGTCATTGAACCGGGCCTGCGCTCCGCGGCGGATGAATTTTTGCCAGAGGGCGCCGGCGCGGGCTGCCACCGGATTTACTTGCGGTTGAAACGCCCCTTGAAACCCGATCCAATAAAGAATGTTCCGGAACATCCGGGAAAAACCCGAAGGCGGTATCAGAATCTTCAGAGCGTATGCCTTGTTCTTTTGAAGGCCTTCTAGATTACCGTCTTCGGAAGCGATGTCGAGAATTACGACTCTGTATACCTGGCCGGCGAATCCGCCGCCCACGAACCGTTCCACCTTGAGGCGGAGAGTGGCCTCTCGTTTCGTTTCGATGCCGGTTGCAAGGTATTTCAGTTCCGTTCCCGGATCATAATGTGCCACCCGCATGGGGCGGTGAAGCCGTTGCTTTTCGAATCGGTTTCTCAATTTGTTGCAAGTTTCCACAGAATAGTCTACAGCCATATCGTTATCCCCGGTTTGAATTTTTCATGACGACATTTCTTGAATGTCATCGGACATTGTACAGGAAAACATTATCCTTTGCAAGAGTATAACCTCCAGCCGGGAAATCCGTATAATACAAGTGTTAAAAAAACTGGGAATACCGGAGGGAACTTCATGAAATATAAGATCACCTGGAATGCCGCAGCAATAATTCTCTGCATGTTGGTAGCGTCGCCTCTGATGCCGGAAACCGGCGCCAGGAAGCCCATGACCGTCGATTGGATCTACGGGGCCGATGGACTCGAAGCGGTCGGTTATCCCCGGATTCAATGGTTGGAGGACAACACCATCATGATTTACGATTCCACTCTGCCTGCCAAAGATCGTATTCTTCAATCAATGGATCCCAAAACCTTGAAACGTAAACCTCTTTGTCACATGCGACGAGCCCTGGAAAGCCTGCGTAACCTCATCGGGGAGAAAGACTGCCCTGAAGAGTTGCCTCCTCCGTTGACAGTCCATAGCTCCGGGCGTTATGCCCTTTATTCACTGCAAAATGACATCCTGATATTGGATTTGTGTCATAGCTCGTTTCTCAGGGCGACAAAAACGGAGCAACCTGAGGATGGGATGGAGTTTTCGCCTGATGGAAAAAAACTGGCGTATGTACGCAACCATGATCTTTTTGTGTACGATATAGAATACAATAAAGAGGTCCGCCTCACGAAAGATGGTTCCGATACACTGCTGAATGGTGAATTGTCATATCTTTACGAAGAGGATGTGTTTTACCGGAAGGCGGGGATTTGGTGGTCCCCCGATTCCCGGTCGATCGCATTTCTGCAAACCGATCTATCTCCGGTAAAAAAATTGTATTACGTGGATTTTAGACCGTATTTTCCAAATATTATCCAGCAACATTATCCCGTGGTTGGTGGGGCTCTGGAAACAGCTCGATTGGGAGTCGTTCCCGTCATGGGCGGACCGGTTGCCTGGGTAGATTTAGAAATGGAACGGGATTCGTTTGCCTACTATGCTCATCTGGACTGGCTCCCTGACAGCCAAAGTCTCGCTGTTCAAACCCTGAACCGGCCGCAGGACGAGTTGAAGCTCTATTTTGTTTCTCCAAAAACCGGTGGGAAAGAGTTGATTCTGAAAGAATCCGACGAGGCCTGGGTCAATATACTGGACGATATTTATTTTTTGAACAATCAGGAGAACTTCATCTGGGGATCGGAGCGGACCGGTTACAAACATCTTTATTTGTATAAAAACGATGGAACGCTGCTCAATGCAATCACTTCCGGAGATTGGGCGGTTCGCGGCCCCACGCAATTCGCCTTCTGGGCGGGAAAATCTGTAGTGCACATCGACGAGACTAAAAAAACCCTTTACTACACGGGACTCGAAAAGTCGTCATTGGAACGGCATTTGTACAGTATTGGACTGAATGGGAAAGGGAAGCGCAGGATTACCGGGAAGGACGGCTTTCATTCAGTCTTCTTCAGCCCCGATGGACAGTACTATATCGATTTTTTCTCCACCATTTCAAAGATGCCGGAGTTATCCCTGCACCGGAAAGACGGCAAACGTTTGGCGACTATTCATACTATCGGGACGGGCCTCGAAGATATGTTCGATATCCAGTACCCGACTCAGTTCTATATTCCAGCCGCCGATGGATTCCAATTGCCGGCCCAACTCTGGAAGCCTCGCTCGTTCGATCCCCAAAAGAAATATCCGGTGGTCATCTATCAGTATGGAGGCCCGCAGGCTCCGGTGGTGTTGAATCGCTGGAACCAATACACTTTCTACAATCAGGTATTGCTTCAAGAGGATTATCTCGTCTTTACCGTCGATATCCGCAGCTCCACCGCCATCAGCCAGGATCTTGCCGAGACTGTGCTTCATAAGATGCACACCGGCGACGAACTGCGGGATTTATTGGCAGGCGTTCGCTGGCTAAAGTCTCAACCCTTTGTGGATCCCGATAGGGTCGGTATCTGGGGATGGAGTTACGGTGGCGCGTTTACATTATTGGCCATGACCCATTCGCAAGAATTCAAGGCAGGAATCGCTGTTGCGGCTCTAACCGATCTTCGCTTCCATTCACCCAAATGGTCCGAATTTGCTATGAAATCACCCGATGCGTTCCCCGAAGCTTACGAGAACGCCTCGCTTGTGACGCATGCGAAAGATCTGCATGGGCGGTTGTTGCTGGTGCATGGCTCTTATGATTTTAATGTCCGGCCACAGAATGCCTGGGCGTTTTCAGACGCGTTGATCCAGGCGGGGAAACCCTTCGATATGATGATCTACCCGATGAGGAGTCATGGAATCAGTGATGCTCCGGCACGGATTCATCTCTTCAAAAAAATGGTCGAATTCTGGAAACTTAACTTGTAAATGGGTATCCCTGATAGATAAATAGGGGGCCATCCTAAGTGGTGGGCCCTTTTTTTTGCTTCAAGCGGTATAAAAAAATACGCAGCGAACTGAGGATGATGGTAGCGGTTATGACAAAATAGACTGTATCCACAATCAATTGGTCTGTCACCACTTTTTTTTCCATGGCGATGAGCAAGATCGCAACCGGGGCGATTCCCCGGGGAAACAGAATGGATAACAAGCCCCGGTCGGTCCTGTTGAAACCACGCGCCACCAGAGGGGTCAGGTTACGGGCAGCCATCAAGGCAACGGCGATAAACCCTCCTATCCCAATGACATTCACGTTGCGCACATTGAGAAGCATGCCGATATACACGAAAAAAAAGGTTTTTAAGAAAAAAGATATCTCACTGTAAAAATCCATCTCTTTCCGCGAAATAACCCGTTCGTTTTGCCCGTTCGATGTTTGATTCGAGGGGCCGCTCTTGCCCATGAGGATCCTGCGGCCGATAAAAATCAACGTTTTGGAGTTGGTGAGACATATCCCGAAGAACATAGCGGCTATGGCTCCGTTTCCCCCGAGGAATTCCGTGATGAAATACAGAATGATCAAGTAGGCGATAGTCAGGAGATAGTTTCTATCTTTGTCGATGAACCTACCGTTGTATTCCAGGAATATCCACATCGATCCGGCGAATATACCAATGATTCCCGCCACCGCGAAGAGGGAGGCGATTTGCGAAAGTACGCTTTTGATATCGATGACATGCAGTATTTGAATCTGAATCATCGTCAATGCCAGAACAATGGCCAGAACGTCTGTGAGCGCCGACTCCAACGTCGCGATGGAATAGAGTTTTTTATCCACATCCAATTGTTTGAGCACAGGAATGATGAATGCCGATGTGATACCGCCAAGGGCGAATCCCAACATCATAGCCGTCGGAATATCGCGTACGAGATAATAAAAGACGCTCGCCACCAGGATGGATGAGATGAAAAAATTGAACATACCGATTGAAATCCCCGACCCGATACCCGACGCGAATGACTTGAGGTCGATGGACAATGCTCCTTCAAACATAAGAAACAATAACGTGAATGTCGTGAACACCGGAGCCAGGCGGCTTAATGAGATTGGGTCGATTAAATTCGCGACATTGGGTCCAATGATAAAACCCAATATAATCAAGAACAGGATGTCCGGAACCTGGAATTTCCGGAAAATCCACTCGGCCACATAACCGAACACGACGATCAGAGATATCAACAATAATATGGAATTAATGGACATACTGCATTGTATAGGATTTCGAAAAAATGTTCAAGAAAAAATAAACAATGTAATTCGTCAGTCGTCGCCGCCTCCCAACAAACCCGACCGGATCAAAAAATACAATAGAGTCACGATCGCCGATGCCGCTGCGGCGACATAAGTCATGGCCGCTGCGTTCAATACGGAACCCACTCCTTTCATATCGCCGGAAGAAACGATATTGTAATCCTGGAGCATTTGTTTCGCGCGGGCCGAAGCGTTGAATTCCACCGGCAATGTGATAAGCTGAAAGACCACAACCGCGCTGAAGAGGATGATTCCGATCTTCACCAGGCCCATCATGCTCAGGAAGAAGCCGGCGATGATGATGATCCAGGCGAAGTTAGATCCGATGGAAGCGAGAGGCACCATCATATTCCGCAACGCCAGAGGAGAATAGTTGAGTGCATGTTGCACCGCGTGACCGGTCTCGTGGGCCGCGATTCCCACCGCCGCCACCGAGGGACTGTCATATACGTCCGGCGACAGTTTAACTATCTGTTTGGCGGGATCGTAATGATCCGACAGAAAACCGTCTGCTTTGCGGACCTCCACATGGGACAGGCCGTTCCGCCGCAAGATTTCCCGCGCCACATCCGCTCCCGTCAGTCCGGAACGGTTTTTTATATTGGAGTACTTCTTGAAAGCGCTCTTGACTCTCAGCGACGCGAATAACGATAAAACCAGAACCGGCGCCATCAATATCCAGTAAAGGGGATCGATTCCATAAAACATTCTTTTGCCTCCTTATCCAACCTCTTCATTCTCACTTTTTTCCAGCAATAATATATTCTAAATCAATTTTTTTATTTTGGCAAGATAGCCGGCCTCCAATATGGGAAAGTAGAACAACCGAATGTGTATCTGTGAATAATAAGAAAATATTCACTTGACAATTAAGTATGTATTTGTTACATTTTAATTTCTGGGGAATTATAGAGGCCTGAAACCACCTCGTTTTCAATTTTCCAGTTAGTTTTCAAGGGACTTTGTTGGATCGTTGACACATAAAAGGAGGATGTATGAAACACAAGCGTTTATGGGGAGTACTATTATGTCTCTCTATTCTTCTCATTCTTTTCAACACCACTTCATATGCCCTGGAAGAAGGCGGCTACGTTGGCGGGCCGTTCTGGAATGACGCGACCACCGTCTGGAACTTCTTGAGACATTTCAACTACGAGCAGTATTATTGGGCATACGATTTTATGTTCAGAAATATGAACAACTATTTCGTGGATGATATGGATATCGCATATTACTGCGGCTATGGATTTGGGTGGCGCAACATCACCGTTTTTGGGTTCTGGCCGTGGTGGTGGAATGTTATCGATTATGCGTATGCCGGTAATTCGCCGCATATTGGCTATGGAAACGTGGACCTTGAATTTCTCGTGATCCATGCGTCCAACAGTATCCCGACGCCGGGGAGCGTCTGGGATTGGTATACCGCATGGATTACCGAACCCAATGATATCTTCGACGGAATGCATCAGTTGCATGGATTCTGGACCCGC
>JAHELQ010000789.1 GCA_024644125.1 Candidatus Aminicenantota bacterium
CTGTAACTTTTTTAAACGTGATTTTTTCACCCAGGAAGATGAAGGCGATGATGGTGATGGTGATGGGACCGGTGACAGCGTACAATGAGCCGTTTGAAGCGGTTGTGTAGCCCAGACCGATGGTCTGGATGCTGTAATGCAAGCCGGTCCCAAATAGTGACAGGAGGAACAGCAATCCCCAGTCGCGGCGGCTCTGGATCGCGATTCCTTTACGCCGTAAAAGGAACCAGACGAGAAAGCAGAGGGCTGAAATGGCCAATCTCACCATCACCACTGTAAGTGGTGGCACATGGGTCAACGCCACTTTGGTGGCGATGAATGATGCGGCCCAAAACAGACAGGCTGCGATTAACGCTAGTTTCGCTGCCAGTGGAATTTTAGTCGAGGTATGTCGCTGGTTTTTCATAGTTTGAAGAATAGAATAAATTAGCGCGATTTGCAAGAATTAATTTCTTTTTGAGCGGATTTTTATATGGAACATCTTTTCTGTCGTTCCGTATATGAAGAGTAGTGAAATTTTAAATTGGATGGAGGAAAAGGTGTTGAAAATACTGGCAGGGGTGTTAGGGGTACTGATAGTAGGTGCGTCAATTTTTTTATTGATACGGAGTGTTCAATTCAATAAAATAGTCTCCCTCGAAGCCAATCAAATGCTGGCGGAGGTGAATCTCGTTGAAGACTCTATCGTCGCCGAAGCCGATATCGCGGGTTTACCCGCTCCCGTTCAGCGATACATGCGCTTTACCGGGATCATTGGCAAAGAACGGATCAATTTTGTGCGTCTCAAACACCGCGGAGTATTCAAGACCGGGCCGGACAAAAAAGAATTGCCGATCGATGGTACCCAGTACTTTACCGCCAATCCGCCGGCCCTATTGTGGATCGGCCGCATCAAACCATCTTTTTTTATGTCTGTGACCGCCAGGGACAGGTACATAGACGGCAAGGGGAACATGTTGATCAAATTATTATCCGCCATTACCATCGCGGACGCTAGGGGGCCGCAGATGAACGAGGCGGCGCTCCAACGTTTCCTGGCGGAGAACGTCTGGTTTCCCACAGCGTTTTTACCGAACAGGAATTTGCGTTGGGAAGCCGTCGATGATCAATCGGCCCGCGCTGTGTATTGCGACCAGGGGATAGAGATCGCGCTCGTTTTTTACTTCAATGAGGCAGGGGAGATCGCCAAATGTACTTGCCGCAGATATATGGAGGAAAATGGCAAGTACGTCAAAACCGATTGGTCCGGTTATTGCCGGAAATACAAAGAATTTCACGGTATTCGCATCCCCTCTGAAATCGAGGCCGTCTGGCATCTGGGCACCGGCGATTTCAGTTATGCCCGGTTTGTGCTGGAAACGGCCGATTTCAATGTGTACAAACTTTACGAGAACTGATTCTCAACGGGCGAACCAGACCACCGCGTAGCCTCCATAGATGGCGGCTCCCATTCCGGTCCAGGATTGGGTCCACATCCCTTTGTTCACGATGACATCGTGGTGTGGGGGGCTGCTTTTCCAGGTATTTAACGAGTCCGCCGGAGAGGTGCAGCCCTGGCAGGCGATTTCATAACCGTAATTGTTGTAACCGGCGATTTCTTTGGGTTTTTCCCACATGATCGGATAGGTGGAAGAATTGGCGGAATCATAGCAGCCACCCTTCCACGGACCGTTTTTCGACCAGGAATGGGTGTTGCCTTTGCATTGGTTTTCCGGATGGTATGTGGCGAGGTCCTTGACATGGGCGTCCGCCACCTGGCGCAACGCCGCGTTATGGGGAATAGGAGACAGCCCGAGAGATTTGCGGTAATTGTTGATGAGGCATTCCAGATCATTGCCTTGATTACCCGTGTTGCACGACGGCTGGGGAGCCGGTGATTTTATGGTGAACCAATCGCTGAGGCCGGCGACATTGGCGGATATCTTGACGCGGTAGGATCCGTCGGGGATGTTGCCTGGGATCGTCCATAGATAGTCGCCATTATTGGCCACCGATTGGATG
>JAHELQ010000269.1 GCA_024644125.1 Candidatus Aminicenantota bacterium
GTCTGTCATGAGAGGAAGCTCCGGCTCCCTCCCCTGCTCGGCTCCTGAAATCAACGTATCGAGATCTTCAAGCAAGATACGCCAGGACACGGCGTCCACGATCAAATGATGAACCACCAGGAGCAAACGGTCGCCGTCGTCCATCCGGAACAGGGCGGTTTTAAATAGGGGACCCGACGAGAGATCGAAGCTCGCCTGCAATTGGGCGGCCGATTGTGCCAGCCGCCCTTCGTCTCCGCCGCTGCCTTTTAGATCGTACACAGCAAACGAGAGGGGGAAATCGGCGCCGTGAATCTTCGCCGCCATATCGCCGGCTTCGCTGACGAACGTTGCGCGCAACCCGTCGTGGTGTTCGAACAAACGTCTGAGCGCCCTATCGAGATTTTCTTTATCGAAGCCTTCATCTGACCGGACCATCAACGACATGTTGTAGTGATGGCGGCCGATGTCCGTATGCTTAAAAAATTCCTGTTGGATGGGAGTCAACAAAACCTGGCCGGTCACCGCTTCCTGGCTGACTGAGCGGATGGAGGCCTTCAACATGGGACACAAGTCGGCGACGGTGGGATACTGGAACAATTCCCGCATTTCCAGTTGATAACCCTCTTTTTTCATGCGGGCGGAGATCTGGATGGATTTGATGGAGTCGCCCCCCATCATGAAGAAATTGTCGTGAATGCCAATCCTGTCCCGTCCCAACACCTCTTTCCAGATCCGGACCATCTTCTCTTCGAGGGGATTTCGCGGTTCCGATTCTTCAGTGGCTACGCCAGCTTCCATTGGATCCGGCAGTGCGTTTCGGTCCAGCTTGTTATTGGCGTTGCGCGGCAGGCGGTCCAGTATCACAAAATAGGAGGGGATCATGTACTCCGGCAAATCGTTGAGCAAGAAGTCCCTGAGCGCTCCGGGCAACGATGTGTCGTCGATTTTGTCCGCCGGGTCGGGGGGGATGAATATCCGCCCGGCGGCCAAGGACCGGAACAACCGAAGGAACGGCTCGGCCGGAGACAAGACGGAAAACGCCCCAGAATCGAGGCTGGAGAATTCAGACTGCGGCAGGGAGTCATCGATGTCTTCTACCGTCAGGATGGGAAGCCCACGATGAACATTGTTGCGTATGATTTCGGCCGACGAACGGTTCTTCCTGTCTGTGATCAACACACGGGCGCCGGAAGCGGCGAATCTCGCAGCCGACACATCCGCCGGCGCCTGGGGATCCAGCGCAGCCAGTATCACGCCGGCCCGGGCAAGGCCCATTGCCGTTGCGGCCATATTGGCTCCGGCCGGTAACAGCGTCGCCGCCACCATGTGTTTTTGAATTCTCTCATAAGGCGATCGCTGTTGCCGATTTTTATTTGAACCGGCGTTCTCTTCCAATTCCACCGGGAAGTATTTCCTTGTTTCTTCTTGGCCGCAAAGGGGGCAGCCGGGGTCGGGTTCCATATCCAATTCTTCCATGAAGCGTCCTCTCCAACCCTGCTCCCAATCGAAGCCCTGTCGGAGACAGGTCTCACGGAACCGGTCGCTGAACGCGTAGGTCATGGAACGGTAAGAGTCGCTGGAAGCGATCGTCGTGGAACCGGTGAGATTGAAGAGGAAAAACCGGTTGTAGGGAGGATTATCGAGATCCAGCAATATCTTGAGGGCAGCGGTGACGATAAATCCGCTGCTGGTGAAGAGGGACGAGGACACCACCGCCAGAGGGTTTTTCGAGTAATCGTCGGACAATTGCCGCATCCCTTCGATCAAGGTCTCCAATTTCACCCGGTCGAACACGCAATGAAAGCAAGGGGTGGCGGGAGGATGAAAGATTGCGCAATACCCATTGATATCAGTCATGGCGGCGATCACATGGGGAATCTTTTTGGCCATTGCGCATTCGGACAAAATAAATTTCGCTCCCATATCGTCGAACATATCGAATATCATGTCGGAATCCCCTACCAGCCGGGCCACATTTTCCCGGGTGAGTTTTTCGGTGATCGGGACTACCGTGACATTGGGATTCACCCGGCGGATGGTCTCTTGCGCGGACAAAGCCTTGTTCATGCCGATGCGCGAATCGTCGTGCAAAAATTGCCGGTTGAGGTTGGAGAGCTCCACCTCGTCATAATCGCATATTCTAATGGTTCCAACGCCCGCCAGAGCCAGTTGCATCATAGTGGGCGACGCTCCGCCGCCGGCTCCGGCGATGAACACTGTGGCTCTCTTGAGCCGTTCCTGCGACGCCAGCCCCCAGCCTTCGAGAAGCATCTGTCGTTTGTAACGAATCTGTTCATTCTCCGTGAGGCTGTACCGGTCGTCGTACACATCCACGACCGCCGCTACTACCGCCCGGCCTTTCCGGTCCAATTTATTGAATGTATAATCTCCGTCATCCGAACTCACCGCCACCGCTTCCGGCGTTTCCCGGAGCCGCCGCTGCAGGAGAGCCGCCAGATTGTCGAGGTCGAAGCCGGATTCGCCGGGAGTGTCGTCTTCGACAGTTTGTACCGGTTTTACAAGGTAGGCGCATAAGTATTTATCGCCGTTATCGTTCTGCCGGTCCACTACCACCGCTTCACTCACCGCCGGATGGCGGAGGAGACGGTTCTCGATTTCCCCCAATTCAACCCGGTACCCGCGAATCTTGATCTGATGGTCGATGCGGCCTAAAAATTCGATGGTCCCATCGTCCCGCCAACGGGCCAGATCGCCGGTACGGTAAAGTCGCACCAGCTTCCCATCGGAAGAATTCCTCACAAACCGCTCCGCCGTGAGCTCGGGCCGGTTCAAATAGCCCCTGGCCAATGGAACGCCGCCGACACACAATTCCCCCGGCGCCCCTTTGGGAAACAATTGCCCCCGGGGCCCCACAATGGCGACAGCTCCGTTTTTAATGGGCTTGCCGATGGTGGGATGCTCTCTATATTCGGAGAAACGATCGAAGTCGATATAGCGGGCTACGCAACCTATGGTCGCTTCTGTGGGACCGTAATGGTTGATGATCTTCAGTCGGGGAAGCAATTGATGGGCGCGCTCCAGAACTCCTACATCGACGGCTTCGCCTCCTACCAGCACCAGGCGTAAGGAGCCGAGTTTTTTCTCTGAAAAGGACCTGCAATCCACCAACGTTCCGAATAGCGACGGGGTCATCTTGAGATAAGTGACGCGTTGCATGTCGATGTAATCGAGCATTTTTCGTGGCGAGAGATAGATCTCGCGGGGAGGGATATGAACACACCCGCCCGTCAGAAGCGGCGGATACAACGATGTATAGCCCAGATCAAATGCGTAGGATGACGTCAACACACTGTTGTCTTCATCAGTGAGACCGGCCATCTCCCGGAACCATTCCACATAGTTGACCAGATTCTCGTGTTTAAGAAGCACGCCTTTTGATTTTCCAGTGGTGCCGGAAGTGTAGATCGCATAGGCAAGATCTTGTGTCCGGTTGATGGAATCGGGAGGCGAAAAATCGTCGCTACGGTAGCGGGGATCGAATACATCCAGCACCGGGCCATCGAAAGGAACTCGCCCCATTAACGACTTCTGACTGATGACAGCGTGCGCGCCGCTGTCTTGAAGCATATACTCGATCCTTTTTTCCGGGTAGTCGGGATCGATCGGCAAATAGGCGCCGCCCCCTTTGAGGACGCCGAGAATGGCGGCGGGTATCGCTTCGGACCTCTCCAACACCAGAGCCACGATGGAATCCCGCTTCACTCCCAATTCCCGTAGATGAAGAGCCAATCGCCCGCTAAACTCATCCAGCTCACCGTAGGCGAGCGTCGCATCCACACCCAGATCCCGCCGCCGCTCCTCGCGGCGCCGGCCCAATTTGACAGCGTTTTCCGAATAGAAACGGGTAATCCGGGAGTTCAGTTCTTGTTGATTGTAATAAATAAATGGATAATCAAAAAATTCCATGGCGGCGTAATCCGCCTGGTGATGGAAGTTCTTTTCGCTATAATTTAAAAAATCCTCATACGTCGTAGCAAAGGAATGCATATCGTAGTCCGCCGCGTTCTCAAGGACCGGCGCTCCCGGTTGGGCGTGAAGACGGGCCCAGTGCAATTCGCTAAAAGCGGGGTAATGATCCATGATTGAAGAGAGGAATCTCTCGGAGGGCTCGATGTCCTCCTGCCGGAACAAGGGCAACCCGGTGATGAGATTGATTCTCACCTCTGCATTGGGATACCGGCCACACTCCGCCAATACAGAGAAGATGCCTTCGTCGGTGGGTTGCGGTTTGACCAGGCCTTTTTGCGAAAGCTCCATCCGGTGCCGCTCCGATAATGTACAGGCGTCGATATCACAATAGACATATCGGAAGGTCCGGCAGGCCAGCTCGATCAATTGCGGCGAGGGCAATGTCAGGGTGGCCAGGACGCAGAAATGGTTGGATAGATCGATCCCTTCCCATATATGCCGGCAATAGTCCAGCAGTCCTTCATCAGGCACTTCAAAATCGAACTGCAATGTGCCGGATAGCCCGAGAACCGCATCCAGGTCGGCGCGCACTTCGGCGATCCCTCGCCGCAAAATTCCGCCGCGGTTGTAGGTCTTTTTCTGAGCCTCGCGGCAACCGCCGCAATAGAGGCAATTCATGGCGCACCCTTTGTGGGTGTTGACATAAAAGGTCCCGAACTGGGGAGACACATTGGAGAGCAGAATCTCATCCAGATGGGAGAGATAGACCTTCTTCAAGCTGTCGGTATCCTGGACATACGAGAAGGGATTCTCGACGACGATTCCATCACGCTGGATAACGGTATTGGGGACATTGGTCTCGCCCCGCACAATGGCCAGCAGGGGTTCTTCGCCGTCGCCGCGGGCGATGGCGTCGATGGTCTCTTCCCGGATTAATTCCTTCCAATAATACGCTGCTGTATTGCCGCCGACCACCACTTGAATGTCCGGAGAATATTCTTTGACGATGCGACAGATATCAAGCGTCCGCGCGATATAAAGGAACCACTTCAGACTCACCGCCACGAGTCGGGGCTCCACCGCGGCGAGCAACATCTCGAGGTTACGCTTCATGGATTGGTATCCGGTGGCTGGATCATAAAATTGGCAAACGGCTGCCACGCCGTTGCGTTTCAAATAGGAGGCCAGGTACAACAAACCGGTGGACGGCATGCCGGGTGTGTCTCCCAGCAAAAGGACATCCGCTGATTTTAGCTCCCGGCTGCAATGAGCCAGGCAATCCAGGTCGATGGGAACTTCGGGTTCATGGCCCGAATCGAGGATCGCTGAATGAAGACTGGCGGTGATGGAAAATTCGGATGCCGCGCCTCCTTTACCGGTGAGATCGATTAGATGCGACTGATAAAGAAGTCTGAACAAGCGGCACCAGTCCGCCAGAGTGGCGGGGGTCAACACGCGAGGTTCCGCTTCGAAACGGTGGGTGATCTCCAATAAATCCGCTTGCTTCATCGTATACATGACGAATTCCGGCTGCCGGCCGGAGAAAGACTCGAACACCGCTTCCAGGCTTCTGGGGCAATCGAGCGCTTCCAACAACCGGGCAACCGCCGGATTGACCACCACGCTATTGTGCCGGTGGGTCTTGAGAATTACATACTTCCTTCCAGGCGATAATTCCATAGCACGGCGGTACACAAACCTGTTGGCGGCGAAGCGGGCATCGCGCAGTTCCTCTTCGGCTTTCCCATCGATGGCTTCATCGCCCGCCAGGATATCGAACACCGCATCCATGGACACCGGCGCGCTGACCGCCGTCCGCCCCGCATTCAGCGCCGCCTGCCGGGAGAACATCTCGTGGATGGTTGTTTGAGGCGATTCCCCGCTTCCGGTGTTGTTGAATTCTTCCAACAATTGCTGTTTTTCGCCGGAGAGGAAACATTCGACGGCATCGATACCGCGGTTGCCGTCTTCCAATCCATGTCGCAAAAGTTCACAATACCGCAGAGCGATCCCTTCCGCCGACGTTGCCTCGATGCGTCTGCCATTGTACTCGAGAGTCAGGTAGATTTCCCGCTCCTCACTGGAAAACAAGAATGTGACATCCCGGTCGATGTGCTCGATATAGCCCGGATCCTGGATGTTGTCCAGCAATACGGCGACTGAAAAGAAAGGAAACCCTTCCAGAGCCGGCACAGGGAAATTCTGGTGCTCGATGGCTCCAAATACCGCCAGTCCCACCGCCCCCAAAAATTCCTTGAAGGTGAGGGACTCCGTGATCGTACTGCGGATGGGCAAGATCGTATTTATAAATTCCCCCTCCCGTTCTTGCTTGAAGATGGAGCTCCCGGTAACGATCTCCTGTTTGCCGGTGTATTTGTATAACAATAAGGTAACGCCGGCGCAAAGGATGGTAAATAAGCGGAAATGCTGCCCTCCGCTCACCTGGAAAAGGCGTTGAGCCAATGATCCGGGCAATTGAATCTCAATCGTCTCCATCCGGGGAGGCGCGGATTCGCCGCCGCGGATATCCGCCGGGAAACGGCAGATTTCCAGGTCCCCGGCCAATGTATCGAGCCAAAACTCTTTCTCTTTGATATTCTGATTGGCAGCCAATCGCTGCCGATGGGTCAATTCTGTCACATTCATATCCTGGGCTTCCTTTTTTTTGTAATGACGGGCGTTTAAAAATCAAACCCGGTAAAGTCCTCGCCGGACGCAGCTACGGTCGCTTCGAGCAATCGATGGGAGACTGCGATATCCCCGATGGGAATATCGCGATCTTCCAGGACAGCGGATACAATATCGCCGATATAGCTTGCGAATTGCCGGATCGTCTCTTCTTTGAACAGGGATGTCCGGTACTCCAGCGAGAATGCCAATCCATCCCCCGCTTCATTACAATAGAAGCTGAGGTCGAATTTGGCGATGGCGACCTCGAAGCCATAGGGGCTGATGGTCAGGCCCGGCAACCGGACCGGTTGGGGATCGAAATTGTTGAACACGAAGACCGTATCGAACAAGGGGTTGCGGCTTTGGTCCCGGCGGGACACCACCTGCCGCACCAGATCTTCCAATTTGTAATCCTGATTCTGGAACGCCGACAACGCCTGCGTCCCGACTTCCCCTAAAAATTGCCGGAAACTCTTGCCCGCCTCCGGATAATTTCTAAGGGGCAGGGTATTGACAAACATGCCTACAATCCCTTCCAACGCCGGGTGATTGCGGCCCGCCACACCGGCTCCGATCACGATGTCCCCCTGCCCGGAGAGTTTATGATATAAAATGTTGATGACGGC
>JAHELQ010000270.1:0-3674 GCA_024644125.1 Candidatus Aminicenantota bacterium
GATTTCATCGCTTTCATCCTGCCCTTACATTCAAAAAACTCAACATCTCAACATTATATAAAAAAACCCTTAATGTCAAGTTACCGCCGCCTACCTCCCGGACCACCGGCGGCCCCGGAGCCTGCCCGTTAGTATCGATCACCACTACGACGAAAAAGCCTCATAATCCAGCGTCATATCTTCTTTGCTCGCTCGCGCCACCGGAAAACTCTCCCTCATATTTTTTCACAATCTCAGGTTTCACCCGCCATATGCCGGTGAGCATTTTCTGCAGCAACCCGCGCTTTTGGGTTTTATATTTTTCCGCTATTTGCTTAAGAGCATCAATTTCCCTGTCTATCGAGCCAAGTAGGCCGCCAATGGTTTTTTGTGTTTCAAAGCCCGGTAACCAGATAGGCAGCTTCAGAAAATCTTTTTTATTAAGAACCCGGTTTCTTCCCGCTCCGCCAGGCGATATACTCGACAGGCCATACTTCATCCGGGCAGACATAATCAATTGGAGGACAAAGGCCGGTTCGGCTATTTTTCTTTGTATTTCATAGGTGGGGAAACGGTGGGACACATAGCACATCTCATCATCTTTTTTTACGAGAGCTATCGCGCCTTCCCACGCAAAGGTGATATTGACGATCAAGTCATCTTCCTTGACCCTATAGAGAGTATCCATATCAACGGCATCAGGATCTTCGACGACTCTCCGGAAGGTACCCTTGAAGTGGCTTCTAATACCTAAGGCGACATAAGATTCCGACGGCTTAGCCACCGCCCTGATTATCGGCATTGCAAAAGCCCCTATTGTCGAATTCGCTTTTTTGCAGGTTATCAGGGATTGTAGTTTACCTGCCTTTAAACGCTCCTTCGCCTTTACAAGCCGCTCGGTTTTCTCGATAGCCTCATCCCAGACAGCGAGCAAATCGGCGATGGCTTTTTGCTCGGGAAGAGGGGGAAGAGGTATGGTGACTTTTTTATACGTTTCCGTTGTAAGCCCAAATCTTGTTACCCCATTTGCATATCGATAAAAGTCATATAAAATCCTTGGATGCATCAATGCAAAACTAAGAAATCTACCATCTACAATTTTCTCAGGCCGCAGTATCGCGAGGTGATAGCCGCAGAGAAGATTATGTCTGACACTTTCGATATAAGCGGGAATACCGATGTCATCTGCGCTCTCGGAGTCTTTTGTAATGACGACGTCGTCTGGCATCAGTGAGAACCTATCGATTTCACTTTGCTTAGCCGTCGCTTCCATAAACGGCATATCGCTCGAAATTATAGAGTTGTAATATACATCGGTGTAATTGCACAAGAATACCGCTCTCTCATCAGGACGCTTTTTTTTATCGACAGGACTTGTGATAATTTTAGTTACAGAACTAATTGGCTTACTGGTAAAGGTACCACTCATCGCTGGATCTCCTCATACTACTCCGCTATTTTGGTCAACTCTTTTCCGCAATTCAGTGAACCGTGATCACGAATCTCTGGCTTTATGCCCCGTTCACCCTGCATACTACGTACATTACTGTCGTTCTGCATCCGCTCCAGAACCGATATTGCTTCCGCCGGCCGATGTGCTAATTCACGATGCTGTAATGTCATCCTGTATATTGTATGGATGCGCGAAAGGTTTGTCAATCGTTGGCGTTTCCTCATGGGCCACCCGATCTCGCTGCAAACCGGAAAAAAAATCCTCTGTGACAGGCAAATAATCTGGCGGAACAAATGACCTTGACAGTGAACCGGGAAAATGCTACTATTTTTCTTTTGAAATGATGAGGCCGAGCACATGAAAAAGAAAGAGAGAGAACACTTAAAGGAAGATCCACTAAAGATTTTTGTCAAAAAGGTATTGGATGCAGTAAGAGGATTCAAAAAAGAATTATTGATCGGAGCCGCCATTATCGCGGGCGTACTGGTCGTTATCCTGGCAATCGCCGTTTTTCAATACTTCTCCGCTGCCCAGGAAAACACGCTGTACAGTGAAGGATTGAAGATCAGAAACGCCACCGACCTCAAACTCGACGACAAAATCGCCAAACTGAAAGAGGTCGAAAGCAAGGGCGGAATCTCATCCGCAAACCAGTTACTCCTGGCGTCCCTATATTTCGAGAAAGGGGATATCGAAAGCGCTAAAGAACTGATGGCCAACTTCCGTAAAAGCAACATCGACGTCATCAACCAGCAGAAAAAGCTGATAGACGCCGATATCCTGGCAGCCTCGGGAAAAGTCCAGGAAGGCATCGATATCCTGAACAAAATGCTGGCGGACAGCCAGTCTGAGGTAGCAAAAGATTTTCTTTTGCTAAAAATCGCCCGCTTCCAGGTAAAAGCCGGGCAAACCGAAGCGGCAGTCAGCAACTTGAACCGGTTAGCAGAAGAATTTCCACAATCCATGTATTCCATGGAAGCGCAAAATCTTCTGGAAACCCTAAAATAGCATCTTTTCCCGGCCGCGGGCATCCACGCGCGTTTCATATGCGCCCAGCCGGGAAAAAAATTTTCAAATTATTTCCCATAGCCTTCTAAATGGAAATCATTTACAATATTAGTCTAGCTATATACACATTCAAGGAGGCATACATTGAAACAAACAGCCAGATTTCTGTTGGTCATACTTATCTTCTTCACAATGGCAGCCGCTCTTTCGGCAACCGAAAAAAGAGCGTTCACCATCGCCGATCTCTATCAGTTGAAGAGTATCGGCAGTCTCGACCTATCACCCGACGGTAAGCAGTTATTGTTCACAGTCACCGATACCCAATTGCAAAAAGGGACCACAAACACCGACATATACATCATGAATATCGGCACCCGGATTGTGACCCGTTTGACCTATAAACCCGCCGCAGATTATCATCCATTTTTCTCCCCCGACGGAAAATTCATTTATTTCACCTCCACCCGTACCGACGGAGCGCAATTATGGGAAATGAGCACCGCAGGAGGCGAAGCCCGGAAAGTCTCCGCCTTTGCCACCGGAATAGATAACGCCACTGTCAACCGGCAGCAAGACATCGTCTACTTCACCTCCGGCGTGTATCCCGAATGTTTGGCCGACTGCGCCTGCAATGAAAAAAAATCCAGGGAGTTGGAAGAGGGATCTGTTCAAGCCCATATGTCCGACACATTGCTCTACCGCCATTGGGCCGGTTACCGCGATTGGAAATACAGCCACCTCTTCGCCATGAAATTAAGCGGCAAAGATGCCAAAATCACAGCGCTAACTGAAGGAATGGTAGACTACCCGGCCTTCTCTCTGGGCAGCGGCGGATTCACCGTTTCCCCGGACGGAAAAACCATTTGCGTCACCTCGAAACACGACGACCAACCGGCCAGTTCCACCAACACCGACCTCTTCCTCATCTCCACTTCCGGCGAAAAAATTTCGCCCGTCAACATTACGCCGGACAACAAAGGCGCCGACGCCTCCCCCGCCTACTCCCCCAACGGCGCTTATATCGCCTTCACCCGTCAAATAGTACCGGGCTACGAATCAGATAAAGTACGGTTGACGCTCTATGATTGTTCGACAAAGAAGAGCGAAATCATCACCGAAGGCGTAGATAACTGGATCGAATCCTTCCTGTGGTCCCCCGACTCGCGCTACATCTACTTCACCGTGGCCGAAAAAGGGCGTTCGCCATTGTATCGTTTTGAATTGAAGACAAAAA
>JAHELQ010000270.1:3684-7203 GCA_024644125.1 Candidatus Aminicenantota bacterium
AAAAATCTCCAAAATTCTAGGAGGCCACGCCATCCGGGAATTCATTCTGACTCCTGACGGAAAGAGCGTTATCTTCACTCGATCCAGCGTCGGAGAACCGGTGGAGATCTGGAGCTTTTGCATCGGTAAAAAGAATAGTCTGGCGCAGCTTTCCTTCATCAATAAAAAAATAGCGGAAGAGGCGGATATCCGCCCGGCTGAGGAACTCTGGGTGGATGGCGCAGGCGGCAAAAAGATTCATGTCTTCGTGGTGAAACCCCATGGATTCGACCCTTCGCATAAATACCCATTGATCATCAATATCCACGGCGGCCCGCAAATGCAATGGAGCGATTCCTTCCGGGGTGATTGGCAGGTTTATCCGGGCGCCGGTTATGTGGTGGCCTTCCCCAATCCCCACGGCTCGACAGGTTACGGCCAGGAATTCACCGCCGCCATTTCCACTGACTGGAACGGTAAGGTGATCGAAGACATCGATAAAATCACGGATCATCTGGCAAGTCTCGACTATATTGACGAAGAGCGCATCGGCGCCATGGGTTGGTCCTGGGGCGGATACGCCATTATGTGGTTGGAGGGCAACAGTTCAAAATACAAAGCCCTGGCTTCGATGATGGGTGTCTACGACCTCGACTCCATGTACGGCGCCACCGAGGAATTGTGGTTTCCCCATTGGGATATGGGAGGAGCGCCATGGGACAAGCCCGACAGCTACCGGACCCAATCCCCCTCGACCTACGTGAAGAATTTTAAAACCCCTTGCCTGGTCATCACCGGCGAACTAGATTACCGCGTCCCCTACACGCAGAGCTTGCAGTTTTTCACCGGCTTGCAAAAAATGAACGTGGACTCGCGTTTGATCGTGTTCAAGTTTGACGGGCACTGGCCCAATTACGTCAAATCGATGCCGGTGTATTATAACGCCCATCTAGAATGGTTCCATAAATATCTCAAAGGCGACCCACCGCCTTACGACACCGAAAAATTGATTAGAAACTGCCAGTTCAACGAAGAAAAGAAAGACGATAAAAAGTCGGAATAATTAAAATATGATCCCGGGGACCGGCCAATAGGCGCGTCCCCGGTCTTCCATTATTTGCGAATGGTTTGCTTCCGTCCTGTTCCTACCGAAACGATCTCCACCGGAACTCCGGTATACTCTTCGATGAAAGCGATATACTCTTTCGCCGCGAGGGGGATATCCTTAAAATCTTGAATACCGCCTGTGTCGGTCTGCCATCCGGGGAAGGATTTTCCCACTGGATGAGCTTGCTCCAGAGCGACGCAATAAGGATCGAAGATTGAAGTCTCCTCTCCGGTGTCGCAATTCCGGTAAGCTGTCACCGCTTTAATTTCTTCAAACTCATCCAGTACGTCCAGCTTGGTGAGGAAGATGCTGTCGATACCGTTTATAGTAATGGCGTATTTCAAAGCCACCAAATCCAACCAACCAACTCGCCGGGGCCTACCTGTGGTGGCTCCGTATTCATTTCCTTTGGCTCTCAAGAATTCCGCTTCGTCTCCGCTCAGTTCCGAAGGGAAGGGGCCTTCGCCCACACGAGTGGTATAGGCTTTGGAAATACCGATGATCTTATGCATCGCTTTATGGGAAAGTCCTGTGCCGGTAAACACGCCTCCGATTGTGGGATTCGACGAAGTGACAAACGGATACGTTCCGTGATTGATATCCAGAAGCACTCCCTGCGCACCCTCGAAGAGGATGCTCTTGCCGTCGCCCGAGTAACGGTTAAGCAATTCCGAGGTATTGGTGATCATTGGACGCAACGCGACGGCCGCTTCCAAATACTGGTCCAGATACGATTCAACGGCGATCTCTTCGCCGCCGTACAAACGGATGATTTTGTTGTAATAGTCATTCAGGATTTTTACCCTCTGATAAAACCGGTCCTTGTCCAGCAGATCCGCCATCAAAACGGCCCTGCGCCCCGCCAGATCTTCATAGGCCGGGCCGATTCCGCGGCGGGTGGTTCCAATTTTGACATACCTGGATTGTTCGAAAATGATGTCCAAATGCTGGTGGATAGGCAAGATCAAGGGTGCGAGATGGCTGATTGCCAGATTATCGAGGTGGATGCCCAACGCTTCGACCTCTTTTATTTCGTTCACTAACTGGAGAGGATTGACCACTACGCCGTTCCCGATCACAGACAGGGTGCCGGGAGTAAATATTCCCGACGGCAAGAGGTGGAGGACCATTTTTTGATCCTGATAATAGATGGTGTGACCGGCATTGTGGCCGCCCTGATACCGAACCACCAAATCAAAGCCTTCGGCCAGGTAATCGATAGCCTTACCTTTGCCTTCGTCACCCCATTGCAGTCCCAACACTAATAAGTTCATATCGATCTCCTAAGAAATGACATTTTAACAAAGATACCCCCCCTTTGCAACGCATATTTTTCCATACGAACATCCTTATTGTATGTCTGCTCAAATTTTTTTTGTGGTACAATAAGTGGAAAAAGAGGAAAGATACATGAAGCGAGCGATGTTGATAGACAGAAGGCAGGGATATCGTTTGATCATCATATTCTCGTTGGGGATGATCCTGTTTTCCCAGGGCATTATCGCAAGAGAGGAGGCTTCGGCGCGCTATCATCCGCTGCAAGCGCTGGTA
This sequence comes from Candidatus Aminicenantota bacterium, assembly GCA_024644125.1. Lineage (GTDB taxonomy): Bacteria > Acidobacteriota > Aminicenantia > UBA2199 > UBA2199 > JAHELQ01. The sequence continues at coordinate 6,323 of JAHELQ010000270.1, forward strand.
AAACTCAAACACGAGACGACACTGCATTCATTGCAAAAAGAGGCCGGGCTCCCTAATTTTGGATTGAAGCATGAATACAATCTGCTGGGACGTTTGGCAGGCGCGCGTTATCTGGTGTTGGAATTCGTGGATACCGAAACCCTGGATATTCGGGCGGTGGTGGACCGGTTGGCGGATACGCCGGGGGTGGAAGCCGCGTCTCTCAACGTGAACCGGCGTTTGCTGGAGATTCCCGACGATCCGTTGTTCCATTCGCAATGGGGACTTCACAATACCGGGCAGCAGGCGTTCATCTATAGAGGCGTGGAAGATATCGATATCGACGCGCCGGAAGCCTGGGCTCGGCTTTCTCTAAATCCAGGGACAGGCGAATCGGTCGTAGCGGTGATCGATACAGGAGTGGATCCCGGCCATCCCGATTTAGCGGGGAATATCTGGATAAACAATGGCGAAACTCCGGGAAACGGCATAGACGACGACGGGAACGGCTATATCGACGACATCTCCGGCTATGATTTTGCCGGTGACAAGGATGGCGCCAATGATCCATTTCCTGTGGACTTCAACGATCATGGCACTCATATCGCAGGCATCATAGCGGCCTCGACCGGAAACGGAATCGGTGTAGCAGGAGTCGATCTGAACGCGAAAGTCTTGCCATTGAAAATATTCAGTCCCGGTTCCGAGCGCAGTAGCCTCAGCAATGAGTTGGAGGCATTCGAGTACGTCCTTCACATGAAGACCGTCCACGAAGTAAACATCGTCGCCATCAACTGCTCCTTTGGCAGCGAGGATTTCAGTTCCCTGGAATACGACGTCGTCAACCGGTGCCGCGAAGCGGGGATCGCCGTTGTATGCGCCGCAGGCAATGGCGGCGGCGA
>JAHELQ010000271.1 GCA_024644125.1 Candidatus Aminicenantota bacterium
GCTTCGTTTTTGGCTACAGGGCGCTACAACAATATCCTGATTATTTCTGTTCTTATCTCATCATGCGATCTGGATTTCAGCAATGTTAAAGTGGCTACGATGTTAGGGGACGCATCCGCGGCCGTTGTGGTCAGCCGGACCCCCAGGGGGGAACTGAGCGGCGTGCACGCGGTGCATATGGAAACCTACAGCGAACCCATCGATATCAGTGGTTTTCGTGGCGATCTAGAAGGCAAGGTCATGTTCAATAAAAAAATCACTGCCGGAGACATGCAATTTGATTTTGATCCCAGGGCGATGCAAACAACCGGTATGAAATATAATCAGAAGTTCATGTCGAAATTGTGGCCAATGACCAATCGGGACGCTATCGGATTTGTCATTCCCAATCAAACCAGCCGGTTTATCCTTGATATGATGAAGTTTGTCTTCCCCGCTGAAAAAATTGTCGGGGTATTGGATACCACTGGAAATTGCGGCGCCGTCGGCTACCCGCTTGGGTTACACAAAATAGTGAAAGAGGAAAGACGAGTGCAGCGGGGAGATTTGATTCTTCTCACAGGAATGGGCGGGGGATTTTCCCTTTGTGGATTGGTTCTCTCGTACTGACGGCGAATATGCGGAATGGAGGATTGTGAAGTGGATAACAAAAAACCTTATCCTTTTCCCCTGAAAATTGCGGGAATCGGAAAATACCTACCGGGACGGACCGTAACCAATCGGGAAGTGGAACATGAATGCGGACTGCCGGATGGCTGGATCGAAAAGACATATGGAATAATGGAGCGGCGGTGGATCGATGGTGATACGCAATCTTCAATGGGTGCCCTCGCCGCTGAAGAAGCGATCGTCGATGCGGGTATCGATGCCTGGGATATTGATTTTATCATTAACGCGTCATTGACGTTCGAGCGAAAAATACCGGATGGCGGGCCATTGATCCATCGTCGCCTGGGATTGATGGAATCGGGAATCCCCGCCACCACAATTCAAGTGGGAGAGCAAAGTTTTTTGGCGGCGTTGGACGTCAGTATGAGTTTGCTCGCCACAGAGGGGTACAGGAATATCCTGATTGTCTGTTCTGAGATCTTTTCCACTGTACTGGATCCCAATTTTCCGGAAGCCTACGCTCTTTTTGCCGACGGCGCAGCCGCTGTTGTCGTCACTATCGCCCCAGGAGACGAATTATCTTGCGTTGAAAAGCTACTGATGGAAACTTATGGCGCCGGCGCCGGGAATCTGTATTCATTGTTCGGGTACGCCGCCGCAGCGGCTCGGGTGGATAAATCATCGGATTTGGCTATAAGACTTGATCTGGAGCCATTTTCAAAAGAGGGTGTCAGCCGTTCGGAAACGCTTCTGGATAAACTATCGAACAACTTCCATGGCGAACCCGACCTGGTAATCCCTCAACCTGTCGGAATGGAATTTTTGAATTTTATTGAACGGCGGTTTCCGGGAAAGTCCTATATTACGGGGCGGAGTAATGGCTTCTGTGGGGCTGCCGCATTTCCAATGGCATTGTTCGAGGCAGCAAAAGAGAAAAAAATTAAACGGGATTCTCGTTTGCTCATGGCCGGCTTCGGTTCAGGGCTGTCTGTAGGCGGCGCTTCATTGGTTTATTGATTGTTTTTAGTGTGTGAAATATTCATAGAAATAGTGTAGAGGAGGAACTAGCAGCAAATGAAAGAAAAAAAGAATTATATCGGCCTTGCGAACACGTTTCACGATAGTTCGGTTGCGATTGTAAATTCCAACGGCGATGTCGTATTCGCCGAAGCCACAGAGAGGTATTTGCAGAATAAACGAGCCATCAATTCTGTTCCTGACCAGTTCATACATATCGGAAAACTTGTCAAAACATATTGTGAGCCGGATGCGGAATTGGTGGTCGCCCATTCCTGGAGCGAGAATGCCGACCAATTACTGAAAAACGCGTTCGATCTCATGCATAAAGAGGAGGATGCCTGGAGAGACAATTCCGGCAATGTTCCCGAATTGATCAAGGATAAATTGGCGTTCCGTAGGTTGGCTCTCGCTTCGCAGAGATCGGCGATTCTTTTATCCAATCACGTATTGCGGTATGAGTTGAATCGTATGGATGGCTGGAAACACAAAAGTGATTTTATAGTCAAACGGTACAATCATCATTTGACCCACGCCGCCACGGCGTGCTACACAAGTCCGTATTCCGAAGGGGCGTGCGCTGTGTTGGATGGATATGGGGAAGAAGGCGCGCATCATGGATATCTTTATAGAGATGGAAAAATCACAAGTCTTCATCAGCAGGATGATCCGGGTTTTATGAGCGCCAGCCTGGGGATTTTTTATATGACTATTTGTGATGTGTGCGGATTCGGATATTTCCGCGGCGAGGAATGGAAAGTGATGGGGCTCGCTGCCTATGGAAAATGTGATTGGACAATTTACGACATCATCAAACCGATGCTCCAGGTCAACGGGCTGAGTATCCAGGCTTGCAACAGTCTGAACTACAACCAACGGCTGCGTAAATTGTATTCCTATAAAAGAAAGCCGGAGGAATCGGCGTTGAATCTCGCTGATCTGGCATATACAGGGCAAATTGTATTTTCCGAATTACTCTATGAATATCTCGGTAATCTGCATGATGCAACCAGATCGGACACCGTCCTGCTTGGAGGCGGTTGTTTACTCAATTCCTGGGCAAACGGCGAAATCACGGAGAAAACGAAATTCAAAAACGCGTATATTTTTAGCGCTCCGGCGGATGATGGCAATGCCATTGGCGCAGCTTTGCTGGCTTACCATGAAGATCATCCTGAAAAAATGCGTAACAACGTTTTCCAAACGCCTTACCTGGGATCTAAAATGTCTTCCGAGACCATCGAGAGATTGAATGAGTTCGGAAACCTGAAACAATCCAAAAACTATCCCGGTGAAGTTCACAAGAGAGCCGCTGAATTGCTGGCTCAGGGGAAGATTATCGGCTGGGTTCAAGGACGGGCTGAATTTGGCCCGCGGGCGCTTGGCAATCGCTCGATCCTGGCGGATCCGCGGTCTCCCGAATGCCAGGATATCATAAATTCCCGCGTGAAATTCCGTGAAGAATTCAGACCCTTCGCTCCGGCCATACTCCATGAGTTCGGCCCCGAATATTTTGTCAATTACCAGGAAAGTCCTTATATGGAGAGGACATTGAAGTATAAAGAAGAGGTCATGTCGAAAATTCCAGGCGTTGTTCACAAAAATCTCACCGGCCGTCTCCAAACGGTCAAGCGGGAATGGAATGAAAAATACTATTTGTTGATCAAGGAATTTTATGATTTGACAGGAGTTCCAGTCATTCTGAACACAAGTTTCAATATAATGGGTAAGCCGATCATTCACTCGGTGGAGGACGCCATCGCCGTCTTCTTCACCACCGGTCTCGACGCCCTGGTGATAGACGATATGATTATTGAAAAAAATTGAGAAATCCAAAGGACAAAAATACAATTTTTTATGAGGTATATAATGACAGAGAATGATATTTTTGAAACAGTAAAAAAAGTGATCCTGGAGGTCTTGCCGTTTTTATCTCCCGCCGATGTGGCAATCGACAAGAGCCTGAAGGACCTGGGCGCCAATTCTATAGACCGGGCAGAAGTCGTGACGATTTCGATGGAAAACCTTGGTTTGAAAATACCGATGCTGGAATTTGGCAAAGCTAAAAATATCCGGGATCTGGTGGGAGTATTGCAGAATTTTCTTTGATGTTTGAAATTTTATTATCATAATCGTAAAATGTTTACGAGGTGAAACGTAAGTAAAAGGGACGTGCTAGATGCCCTTCTTTCTGAAACTAGAAGATTCTAGAAAAGATGGACGATCCTTTTTTTATCCCCGATTCATAAGGAAACAACAATATAAAGGAGGATTTAAATGAAAATTTTGAAGTGTCTCATTTTACTGATGGTCTTTTCGTTCACATCGTTTTTCGCATTTAATAGTTATGCCTTTCCCCCCCAAACGAATGAAACAAGCTGGATTGCCACGGGGATGAACCAATTTAGAAACAATTCGTATCCCAATGGCATGGTTTGGTCGATTACCAGTATGGAAAAAGTACCGAACAACCCATTGATGCACATTGTGTGGGAGGTCTCCCGTCCGCCGTTCGGCGCGCTCGACAAAATCGCGTTGCACCGCGTTGTCTCTGAAAACAATGCGGGGCAAGGGCTGAATCATGAGAAAGTGATTTTTGTGCTGCCCGGTACCTGGAGCGCCGGCGGCTGGTCGAAGGTTACCGATCCCAATTACAATACCTTGCTGTATCTGGCGAACAATGGCTATGATGTTTACACCATTGATTTTCGCAACAACTTCATTCCCGATATGGCGTACGACCAGTTCTCCCAGAATGGAGTGGACATCGCTGCCGCAGGCGATTGGGGCTACGATGTGTATCGGGAAGACATCAAGGTGTGCGTTGAAAAGATCAAGCAGATCACCAGGGAGTCCAGGATTTTTATGGCGGGATTCAGCAGGGGCGCGATCCATATGTTCATCTATTCTTCAAAGTATGCGGCCGATTTGAAAGGTTTGGTGAGTTTTGACGGCGGAATCAAGGATTTTCCTCCTTATGGGAATCAAATGGATGAGCAAACCTACAATTTTGTGATCTCCCTGTTCAAAGCCGGTCAACTGCCCAATCCCTACAATCCCGGCCAGATGATGCCGTTGGTTTATGATTGGGACACACCCAATACCAATAGCTGGAAATTGGCGGGCGTGATGCCCTACGCGAAACAATTGGCCGGCGGACCGTTGCCGGAGGGTTTCGATGTGATTTCTGATTTCGTCGCCGACGACGCCTATCATTTGTGGGATTTTATGGGGCTCGGTGAAGGTATTCTCACCAAATACTATGATGGATTCATCGACAGGAATATTCTTGTCGCCGCCCTGAATGAATTCACATTGTACTATCCGTCGCTTCAGACATTGGAAAGCGCCATGCTCGACGCGTATGACGACTGTCCTTTCCTTGATTACGACGACAATGATTTTAACATCCCTGCTCTCGCTTTTGCCACAACTCTCACTTGCCCCAATGGAATTTGTTTGATCGACGCCATTCCCAATATGACCAGGAGCGATGATGTGACAATCGTTTTCCTCGAAGGTTACGGGCATGTGGATGTGATGTTCGGAACCAAGTCGTTGAAAGATGTGAAAGAACCAACCTTGCAGTGGCTAAATAACCATTTGCAGTAGTATCTAGAGATTTATTCACTGAAGGGCTCCCTCCCGGGAGCCTCTTCCTGTGAGAATGGGAAGGATTTTAGAGCAGAGGAGGTTATATCAATGAATACGAATAATTCTGTTGGAATTGAATCAATCAATGTATACGGAGGGCCAGCCTTTCTTGATGTCCGCGCGTTGTTCGAGGCCCGGGGGCTCGATCTGGAACGGTTTGACAATTTGATGATGGAGAAAAAATCGGTCGGCCTTCCCTGCGAAGATCCGGTCACCAACGCGGTCAATGCTGCGAAACCCATTATCGACCGGTTGAGTGACGATGAGAAAAACCGGATTGAGCTGGTGATTGCGGCGACAGAATCCGGGCTGGATTTCGGTAAAGCCATGAGTACTTATATTCAGCATTACCTTGGGCTAGGGCGCAATTGCCGCTCGTTTGAGCTGAAGCACGCATGCTATGCCGGAACCGGCGCGCTGCATATGGCAGCAGGCTTTGTAGCCTCCAATCCCTCGCCGGGCGTCAAGGCGCTGGTAATCGCCACCGATACCGCAAGGGCGGCGGCCAGAAAAACATATGCGGAACCCACCCAGGCGGTCGGCGCTGTAGCCATGTTAGTGAGCAGGAAACCCGATGTGCTTGAGATCGACCTGGGGGCGAATGGTTTTTGCAGTTATGAAGTGATGGATACGTTCAGGCCATTGCCGGAAATTGAAACCGGGGACGCCGATCTCTCGCTTCTATCGTATCTGGATTGTCTTGAGTCCAGCTACAAAAACTACCAGAGTAAAGTTGATGGAGTTGATTTCAGGGAAACATTCGAATTTCTGGCGTTTCACACACCGTTCGCAGGTATGGTCAAAGGCGCGCACCGTAAAATGATGCGGCAATTTTCCCGCCTGAGTCCCGCCGAGGTTGAGGCGGATTTCCAGAAACGGGTGACGCCTTCGTTAAGGTATTGCGTGCAAATCGGTAATGTCTATTCCGCCACAGTGTATGTCGCTTTGTGCGGCTTGATCGCCCATGCCCCGTTGAACGGCTATAGCAGGGTGGGACTTTTTTCTTATGGCTCCGGATGTGCTTCTGAATTTTATAGCGGTTTGATTTCATCTCGGTCTAAAGAATTGGTGTCCGGCATGAATATTCAACAGCAATTGGACCGCCGCTACAAACTGAGTATGGAAGAGTACGATAGGGTAGTGGATGTGAATATGGAATGGATTTTCGGGATCAAGGACAAAGAGGTGGATATTTCGGAATATGCCGGGATATATGAGCATTCGCTTGAAGGGCGTGGACTTCTAGTCCTCAAACGAGTGAAGGATTTTCACCGGGAATACGATTGGAGCTGAGGGCGATGGGGTATGAGACGCTTTTGTCGGAGAGTTCGGGCGGCATTCTGACCATCACATTCAACCGCCCGCAATTCAACAATAGTATTAACGCGATGTTTTTAACAGAACTGAACAGGGCGTTGGATGGCGCCGAAACGGACCCGGAATGTAAATTGGTGATACTGAAAGGACAAAACGGCTATTTTTGCACCGGTATGGATTTTCAAGAAGCATCGGATGCGGCCGCGGATCCCTCCTCGCGACAAAGTTCGGAACCAGGTCCAGAAGTAAATAAAGCGAATATGGCCAGATATATGAATACCATCAAACGTCTGACCTTGATTCCTAAAACAGTTATTTCCATTGTAGATGGACAGGCCATGGCCGGAGGGATCGGTTTGGTTGCCGCCAGCGATCTGGCGGTGGCCACTCCCCGGTCGCAATTCAGTTTATCTGAAGCTATCTGGGGATTATTGCCTTCGATGGTGACTCCTTATTTGATTCGCCGCGCCGGTTTTCAGACGGCGTACAAAATGACTCTCACCACCCTACCGGTAACGGCGCAAGAAGCCCTGGATACACACCTGGTGGATGTGGTGAGCGAAAATCCCGATCAAGAAATTCGCCGTTGGTGGCT
>JAHELQ010000272.1 GCA_024644125.1 Candidatus Aminicenantota bacterium
AAGCCAGGCCCGCGATCATGGCCCGACTCTGTTCCGGAGTGATCCGTTTATCCATCAATTCCAGCACATGGGGCGAGCCGCTGTCGAGCCCCAACCGGGCATGATAAAAACCTCCCCGCCGCCACATCAGCGCGGTGTCGAAGTCGGAGCCGTGATCGTCCACCTTGAGGTACGCGGACCAATACAACGGCTTGTCCCGTTCGATCAATTGCAGGCAAAGTTCTGAGATATACGGATTGACAAGGTTGTCGCTCAAATAGAACAATTGCGCCCCGTACAATTCCGCCAACCGGCACATTTCGTCGGCAATCCGGTGAACCTCTTTTTGTTTGAATTTTCCAAAATATTCCACTACATTACAAAAACTGCATTGGTACGGGCAACTGATGGAACCGGTAAACCCCAGGTACGGATACTTTTTGACATCGATATCCGAATAATCGGGAAGCGTCAGTCGCTCGAATTCAGGTGTCTGTCCCCCGGTATCCTTCCGGGTATAGATCCGTTGCCCCGGAGGCAACGACCCATCCAGATATTTGAGAAACAATGTCTCCCCCTGTCCGATAATGATGGTATCGATAAACCCCTTCGTTTTTTCAAGAAAATAGTCCAGATCGGGAGATCCCTGTGCCAATTGTTCCGAAAAAACAGAGCCCCCCATCACGGTCCGGATCTCCGGGTACCGCTCCCGGATCTTCTTGAATATAAAGACCGCCGCGGGAAGAATGTCTTTGTAAACAGACAATCCCAACACATCGGGACGATCCCGTTCGATATAGCCGGCTACATACCCTTCCAGCCATTGGAACAATTCTTCCACTATATCTTCTTGCCGGCTCAAAAGATCGTCGCCGGCGTCGATAAAATAGGTTTGGCCGATGAGAAGTTTCACCAATTCACGGTATTCCGTTTGGTCTGCGCGATTGATATGCGCCATCATATGATTGCGCAACACATCGGTTCCAATGCTGAAAAAATTCCCCTGTTTTTCGACCGGAACAGATTTTCGCAGGGAATTAAAATACCTGTAATAAATTTCCTTGTAGCCGTCATCGGCGTTGGCGTCGCCAATTGTCACCGGATAGCCGTAATTCTCAAGAAAACTTTTCAAGCTGGCAATGCCCACCGGAGGAATCATCGGGGTCCAAAACGGCAATAATAACAAAAGTATCTTTTCCTGGTCCCCGTTATCGTTTTTTTCTTTTTTTCTCTCTAACATGTCTGAATTACGCTCCTTATTCCCAAATACATCGTTCCCGCCGTTACAGCCTGAAGTCTTCATCCTGCCCAGATACCGCTTCAGAACTGGCCGCGATGTAATCATGGGAGACCTGGATATCGTCAACCAGGATATCGCCGTCGCCGGCCACTGTATCGACGACATCGCACATATGGCGGCATATCTTTTCCACCAAACTCTTTTCATATTTTTTGGCATTGTATTTGAATTCGATCACCAGATTTTCTTCTTGCGCCACGACAATGTTAAAATCAAAACTATTATGCTCAAATGTCTCCACCCGGGAAACGCTGAACACATTCCCGGCCGGCAATGTGTCCGCCCCGGTCAACAAATCGCGAAGACGGCTGGCGACAGGATAATTTTGAAAAGAGACCAAACTGTCGATTAAATCGTTTTTCAATCCACTATTCGCCTGTATCTCCACCAGCGGATAATGATGGTGATTCTCCCCTTCGATCGCCGACGCCTGCATCGTTTTCAACAATCGCCTAAACGTGGTATCCCTGGAATACGCGACTCTCACCGGAATGGAATTGATAAAAAGTCCCACGATCGAATCCACTCCGGGAATCGACGGCGGCCGCCCGGAAACCACAGCTCCAAAAACGACATCGCGCTTGCCATTGTATTTTGCCAGTACCACGCCCCAGATCGTCTGGATCATCGTGTTCATCGTCACATTGAGGCGGTTCGCCAGCTCCCTCAACTTCGTCGTCCTGGAACCGGCCAATTCAATCTCGATTCTCTCCAGTTCGTATCCCCCGCCGGATGTTTGGCTGCCGCCTTTCCGGGGAACAAGCGCCGGAACATCGTACCCATCGAGATAGCGACTCCAGTAAGCCGAAGACCGGTCGGAATCCAATGTCATCAGCCACTTGACAAACAACCGGTATGGCACCGGCGTCGCCGAGGGGCTCCGGCGCCCCGCCGCCAAACCGCTGTAAATCTCGAAAAAGTCCGCGTTCAGAATTCCCACGCCCCATCCGTCCATCAGGATATGATGGAAGCTCCAGATAACTTCGAACTGCCGCTCGGCGATCCGCAGTACAGCCACCCGCACCAAAACATCCCGGGCGAGATCGAACGACCTTCGGCGGTCCGCCTTGCGAAAGGCTTCGATTCGATCTTCCACATCGTTGTCCGGTTTTTCGTCCCGGGATTGTAGATCGCTGTATATAAACTCTATGGGGCGGTCATGTAAAATCAACTGGACCGGCCGCGGCAATCCTTCATATAAAAAGGCAGCCCGGAGTATTTCATGCCTCCGAGACAACTGGCGCAACGTCTGCTGAACCAATACAATATCCAACTGGCCATGCAAGCGGTAGGAGGTTTGCTCAAAATACGCGGACCCACCCGCCTCGAGTATGGCGTGAAAGAGCATCCCCTCTTGCATCGGAGTTAATGGATAGATGTCGTCCAAAACATATTCCCGTTGGATTTTGCGAAGTACCTCGAATGGAATGTCCCGGTAGGTAAAATCTCCAGGAGTATGAACCGGCTCGTTCACGGAGGTGCAAAACCGCACCAATTGTTCGAGAAAAGATTTATAGCGGTCCCAAAATAGCGCTACCGTCTCTTCTTTGTATTGGCAGGGACTGTAGGTCAGAGACATCTCGAGGCGTTCTTCGCGAATCACGCCCGAAATGTCAAAATCATAAATCCGGTGATTGGACGGGCTCTGCGGATGTCCGGTGAAATCAGGCGCCACGTTGAAGGGGAGCTGGTGAAGCTCCGCATCGATACTTCCCAGATAATTGAAGCTGATCCGGGGCTTCAGCTTATGGACCAATCCTTTTTTATGCATCGAGGGTGTCAGGTATTTCAAGACGCCATAGCCGGCGCCTTTTCGCGGAATTTGCCGCAACGCCTCTTTGACACGGACAATCGTACTCTCCAAATCTCCGGCATCGACCTCCGGTAGAATCACAGGAAAGAGAGCGGTGAACCAACCGACTGTACGGCCGGTATCGAGATCCGAAGCCACCGCCTCCCGTCCGTGCCCCTCCAGAGCCAGTAGTAATCGCGGACAATTGAAGATCTCTGCCCCCGCCAACGCCAATCCGGCGAGAAGTAAATCGTTCATGGAGGTATAAAATGCTTCATGGGACCGCGTTTGCAATCGTTCCGTATCCCTGGGCGACAGCGTGAACGCGACGGTAAGGCTATCGGCAATCACCCCCGGTTCCGTAGCAAAATCCCGTGGAACTGGAGCGGGTTCCGTGTCTTCGAGCGGCCGCCAATACTCTATTTCCTCAAGAAAATCTGCATCGACGCTGAGTTTATGAAGTTGTTCCCCCCATTGGCCGAAGGAAGCGCTCCGCGCCGGCAAAACCAGAGGGAGGTCTTCCGTGTATTGGCGATGAAGGGTTGCCAGGTCTTGAAAAAGAATGCGCCAGGAAACCCCGTCCACCACAAGGTGGTGAATGACGATCAACAGCCGGTCGCCGTCGGCCAGTCGGAACAACGCCAACCGCAGCAACGGCCCCTGTTCCAATGAAATTGACGATTGAATCTCGTTTGCGGAGCTCTCCATGGCGGCGATGGGATCCTGCCGGCGGGAAAAATCGAATATTTCCACCTGGAGCCGGGAATCTCCATTTTTGTTTTCCTGGACAATATCATCCTTCTCTCTGGAAAAAGTCATTCTCAGTGCATCGTGGTGTTCCATGATTTTTCCGAATATCGCGCGGATTTCATGTTCGTCAAAACCGCCGGGAGCCAGAAGCATCACCGATTGGTTAAAGTGGTTTTGGTACCCGTATAGATCAAAGAACCACATCTGGGAAGGAGTGAGAGGCGCAATCCCTGAAACATCCGTTCGCTCCACAATCGAGGTCGAGCTTCGCACATACGGGGACAGCTCCGCGATGGTGGGATTCTGGAATATTTCCTTCATATCAAATTGGTAGCCCAACTCATTCATCCGTGCGGACACCTGAATCGTCTTGATGGAGTCTCCGCCGGACATGAAGAAGTTGTCGTGGATTCCCACTTCGCGATTGCCCAACACATCGCTCCAGACGCGAACCATTATCTTTTCCAACTCGTTCCTGGGGGGAGCGTATGAAACGCCGCTGCCGAGCTCCAATCCCTCCGGCGCCGGAAGCGCTTTTCGATCCACTTTCCCGCTGGGAGTCAACGGCATCGTATCGACCGGAATAAAACGCGCCGGAATCATATAATCAGGTAATTCCTTCGCCAAAAAATCCCGTATCCCAGAAACCGTCAATTCTTCCAGACAAACGATATAAGCGCATAGATACGGATCTCCATGCGCCTGCCGTATCGCCGCGACCGCTTCAGAGATCATGGGGTGCCCGAGTAGCCGGTTTTCGATTTCGCCCAATTCAATGCGGTACCCTCTTAATTTAACCTGGTTATCGATTCTGCCCAGGAATTCGATGTTTCCATCCGGAAGCCACCGCGCCAGATCTCCGGTGCGGTACATTACAAAACCATCGCGTACGGGATCCGGCACAAATTTTCCCGCGGTCAATTCTTCCCTCTTTAAATAGCCCCGGACGACCCCCTCGCCGGAGACGCACAATTCTCCGGGGACGCCTACCGGCGCGAGATCATCCCGCCCATCCAGGATATAGATCTCGTAATTTGGAATCGGCTTCCCGATGGGAATCCGGTCGTAACGGGAGATATATCCGGGGTTCAACATAAAGGAGGTGCAATTGATGGTGCATTCGGTCGGTCCATAGACATTCATGACTGCGGGAGGCCGGTTTCGATACAATGCCCAAAAATCCAGAACCACCTGTTTGGCCAGGACATCCCCCCCCATGATAAAATGTCTTACCTTCACATTCTCCCGGGAACCGGCCGCGGCGGCCGACAGCATTCGTAGATATATTGGGGTCCCATCCGCCACATCGACACAGTGTTTGTTGTAGAATGCCAGAAGTTTCGGCCCGTCCACCCGGATATCATCCGGAACGATAACCAATGTGTGCCCAAACAACAGGGCACCGTAGGTTTGTTGCCCGGACGCGTCAAAAACAAACGGAGATACCAATCCGAGCCGGAGGCTTTCGCCGTAGAGTTTATACACCTGGTCCCTGAGGCCGCACATGAAATTGACGACATTCCGCTGCTCCACCATCACCCCTTTGGGATTTCCGGTGGTCCCCGAAGTGTAAATCACATATGCCAATCCGGCAGAGGATGATACATCGGGTATGACAGGGGGTGGCGTCCCGTTCAGTTTCTCCGCCTCTATATCGATGATTTTGTCGCCTGAAAAAATTTCCTTTATTTCTTCAATCCCGTTCATTATGGATGTAGTGGAAATCAAACACACCGCGCCGCTATCTGTAATGATAAATTGATTTCTCGATCCCGGGGCGTGATGGTCGAGGGGCAAATAGGCGCCGCCAGCCTGTAAAACAGCCAGGATAGCGAGAACCGTTTCGCTGGACCGTTCGAGCAAGACGCCGACGATTGCATCTTTGTCCACCCCTATGCCGATTAAGGCTTTCGCCAGAAATCGACTCCGGCGGTCCAATTCCTGAAATGTGGCATGGCGGTTCGGGAAACTCCCGGCGCGGTCATCGACAATGGCCACCCGGTGAGGAGATAGCGCCGCTTGTTCTTGAAAGAATTGAGCCAGGCTTTTTTCCAGGGGATAATTCGCGGTCGTGGCGTTAAATTCCCGGAGGATTTTTTCCCGTTCATGATCGGCAATCAAAGAAATCGCAGCGATCTTTCGCTCCACATCTAAGAGGGAATTCTCCAGCAAAATTAAAAAATGTTCCGCTAGAAGTCCGATGGAGAGTTCATTGTATTTATTGGCGTCGTATTCCACTATTCCGTCGAGCGCGCCGGAGGTATGTGAGAAAATAAATGTCACGCTGTTGGGAATCCGCCGCAAATACTGCCGGTCCTGGATATTGTCCAACAATACCGCCACGTCGAACAACGGAAACGTGTTGACAGTCGGCGACAGGCCCAATTGGTACATCAATGTCTCGATGGGATAGTTCGCGTTGGCAGAAGCTTCACTGATAGTTTGGCGGGCCTGGAGAAGGAACTCCTTGAATGTGAGATCGTCGCTCACCCTATTACGTAGAGTGAGAATCGTATTTGTGAAGGCCCCTTCGTTTTTTTGCTTGAAGATGGCGGTTCCCAGCAGCACATCCTCTTCGCGTGTGTATTTATGAAGCAACACACTCGCCGCCGCTGCCAGCACCATGTGGAGACGGATATCCGAGCCGCTGACGATTTTTGTCAACCGCAGAAATAATTCTCCCGCGACACAGAATCGATAGCTCTGTGTGTCCGGTTCCTTCAACCCGCCGTCGCGATCGACAGTGAACCGGGAATCCGGCAAATCCCCCGCTAGACGTTCGAGCCAATAATCTTTCTCCCTGGAATAATAGGCGGCCGCGGCCGCGGAATCATATGAGTGGTTCTGACTTTCCATTGAAATATTGTGTCCTTTTAATAAATTCGCTTCGCGGTACAGGGTTAGAAATCAAAATCCCCATCGCCTTCCATAACCGGTTCCACAGCCAGAGACGGTCGAATATCCCGGCATTCGGTAATCGTTTCCGACGCGGACTCGAAATCCACCAGTGACGGCACGGCGTTTTGGTGAAGTTTCTTCCATCGTTGATCCGCCTGATAAATATCGTATTTCGAATATGGATTCGGAATGTTCAGCCGGCGGCAATGCTGCGAAAACCGGTTCAGCCTCTGGAATACCTCTTCCCGGGACGGCCGGCAATCAAGAGTCCAGGTCTGGATCATCACCATATCCTCCGCCCAGTCCGGGTAAAGCGACGAATGATTATAACCTTCGCTCCATTTATCTGAATTTTTTTGCCCCGAGAGGTAATACTCAAACCGGTTGCAATCGGCCTCATAGATGTCGTCTTTCATCTCTT
>JAHELQ010000273.1 GCA_024644125.1 Candidatus Aminicenantota bacterium
GATGGACTGGGGACAGGTAAATAATCGTTGAGCGAACGATGCTTCGATGCGTCGCTGCTGGATCACAGAAGCGGATGGAGGGATCGGTAGAGCTACCACGCCTTCCCATTCACGAAGCCCCGTTCGGGTTCGATATGGTATACAATCAGTGAAAATTGCCCGGAGCAGATGATGGCTTCGATCGATGACGATAAGAACGTTTGCCTGTCCCCAACACTTTTCCCCAACACTTTTCACGAGTTATATGTCTTGTATATTTTGGGCAGGGGCGCGACTATTGAAATTTGTGGGGTTTTCGGGTAGAATAGCCCTTGTGGCTATTTGTTGTACATGTGAGCGAACGATGATTCCTGAAGATAGAGAACATAAAAAAACAAGCCAAAATAGGAGGATACCATTCTTGACATAAAATTTATCAGGGAAAATCCCGAATTAGTGAAAGCCGGGGCCCGGAAAAAACATTTTGAATGCGATGTGGACAATATTCTAACTCTCGATGAAGAGCGACGCGCCATGCTTTTGGAGATCGAGGGGCTGCGGGCGGAGCGGAAGATACTGAGCAAGGGAAAAGACGCCGGGAGTCGCGACGAGATCCAGTCGCGGGCCAAAGAGATCAAAGACACCCTGTCGGGTTTGGAAGAAAAATTGCGGGAAACCGAGGCGGAGCTTCGGCATCAATTACTTCTTGTGCCTAATATACCTGCCGACGAAGTGCCCGAAGGGGACTCGGACGAAGACAATGTAGAGATTCGCCGCTGGGGAACGCCGCGGGAATTTGATTTCGAACCCAAAGACCATCTGGATTTAGCGGTCGGTCTTGATCTGGTGGATTTTGCCCGGGGCGCCAAAGTGTCAGGATCCCGTTTTTATTTCCTCAAAGGGATGGGAGCCCTCCTCGAGCTTTCGGTCATGCGCTATGCCCTGGATATTTTGATGAAGGCCGGTTTTACGCCGGTGACAACGCCGATGTTGGTCAAACCGTCGGCCATGGAAGGGACCGGATTTTTGCCCAGGGGCGAAGAAGAGGCGTATTATATGGAGAAGGACGATCTCTATTTGGTGGGCACATCCGAAGTGCCGCTAGTGTCGTACTTTGGTGATGAAATCCTCGATCCAACCTCGCTGCCGGTCCATTTCGCCGGCATTTCCACCTGTTTCCGCAGAGAAGCCGGAGCTGCCGGCCGTGATACCAGAGGACTGTATCGCCTGCATCAGTTCCAGAAGATCGAGCAGATTGTCTTCTGTAAAAACGACGATGAAGAGAGTATGAAACAGCACCATCTGATCCTGGGCAATTCGGAGAAAATCTTGCAAGGTTTGGGTTTGCCGTACCGGGTGGCATTGGCGTGCGGCGCCGAAGTGGGAATCCCGCAGGTATTGAAGCATGAGATCGAAACCTGGATGCCCAGTCGCAATGGGTATTGTGAAACGATGTCCTGTTCGTCCATCCATGACTTCCAGGCGCGGCGTTTGAAGATCCGCTACAAAGATGAAGATGGCAAGATGCAGTTTGTCCATACATTGAACAATACAGGTATCGCCAGCCCAAGAGTGTTGATCCCGCTTTTGGAACACTACCAGCAAAAAGACGGCAGCGTGGTGATCCCGGAAGTGTTGCGGCCCTACATGAATGGTGCCGAGATCATCGAACCCAAAAAATGACATCCATGTATCGATACAAGCCGCTGGAATTCGATGATACCGATCTGGAGCTGTACACGCGATTTCTGGCTGAGCATTACAAACAGCCGGAGCTATTCACGTTTGAATATATCGCATGGCAATACCGCGACAACCCGGCGGGAAAAGCCGTTGGTTACAACGCTTTTTTTGAAGACGAATTAGTGGCTCACGTGGTCACCATTCCCTTCCGCGCGGTAATCGAAGGCTCCATCGAGACAGGGCTTCTATTGGCCAATGCCATGACCGTGCCGGAACACCGGCGCAAGGGAATTTCCGTGGGCCTGGCAGACAATATCGAGCGATTCGGTATCGATTCCGGCTGCACATTTATCGTGGGAATTGCCAATCGCAATAGCACCCCCGCTTATATCAAAGGCAGGCACATGGAATTGGCGGGACCGTTGGAAGCCCGCATCGGCTTAGGATTGCCGAGTCGCAGTGAAGGTAGGGATAATTACGATTTCCAGTTGGCCTGGGACCGGCAGTCGCTTGATTGGCGGCTTCGGAGGCCCGGCTCTACCTATTGGAGCAAAAACATCGGCGGGAAGCAGGTCATCTTCACCAATTCCGGGAAGCCGGGAATCAAGACCATTATGGGACATTTTGAGACTGAACTCCTGGATGGAGAACTGCCCCGGAAGGCGCCGTCGTTTTTGCCGGTGTCGCTCTGGATAGGGATGGATTCAAATCTTCGTTGGGGACGCTCTCTGTATATTCCCATCCCCCAACGTCTCAGGCCGTCGCCATTGAATTTTTTATTTAAGGATTTAAGCGGAATGAATCGCAAACTGGCGGGTAAAAAACTGTTTTTCCAGGCAGTCGATTTCGACGTTTTTTGAAGAGAACCGGCTCCTGGCCGGAGCCGCCGAGTTTATCTCTAAAGGGTTTCTTTATAGTCCGAATAATACTTCATGAATTGGGAGCGCTCATACACGACGGGATTGTCGATGTTTTTCTGCGACAATTTCCCGATGATACCCTCGAGTGTGTCCACTTTATTATTTGCCATCCAATTCTCAATGTCATTTATCATGGTGCGGATATATTCGGGACCTTTTTTGTACAGGACCGAAGCCACTTGCACGGCGTGCGCTCCTACCAGGATGTTCTTGATGACGGTTTCGCCGTCGTGAATACCGGTGGCGGCGGCCAGATCGCAGCGCGCTTCGCCCGCCATCATCCCGATCCAACGGAGCGGAAGCCCGTTCTCTTTTGGTGAGCTGAACACATTGGTGGGGTGGACATCCAGTTTTTTCAAATCCACATCCGGCGAGTAAAAGCGGTTGAATAAGACCAATGCTTTGATGCCGCGGATCGAGAGGTTGAAAATCATGTTGGCCAGACCGGAGAAATAGGGGCTCATTTTTACTGCGATAGGGATCGACACCCGCTCTTTTACCTCGCGAATAATATCGAAATAGATTTTTTCGATATGTTCTCCCTTCTGGCGGCGGTCGGCAGGCAAGATAAATATATTGAGCTCTAGCGCGTCTGCGCCTGCGTCTTCGATGGTTTTGGCAAACGAGACCCATTCGACGGAGGTGGCGCAATTGATGCTGGCGATCACAGGGACATCCACCTCTTTTTGGGCTGTTTCAATGAGTTTGAGATAATCGTCTAGCGAGTGATGCCGCGTATATTGGTTGATGTAATCATTCGCTTCCGTATGCGTCAAATACTCCGGCCGGAGGGAATTGGCCTCCAGCAAAATCTGTTCTTCAAAAATGGATTTTAATACAATTGCGCCCACGCCGTTCTTCGCCAGTTTCACGATTTCCGCGATCGAGTTTGTCATCCCGCTACTGCCGGCGATGATCGGGCTCTTCAACTTAAATCCCATGTAATTTGTCGATAAATCCATCATGTCCTCCTCACTGTTTTTACTGTCTCTCCAAAATTTTTCCTTATACCAACAGTTTATAATACAATTTAATTTGTTTATCAACTATATTTTTATAGTTTTTGAACTCTTTTGGCGACGAGGAATTCGTTTTGGTTTGCAACGTGTAGGGAATTTCTTTAACGAACGAGTTATTGATCTAATGAACTTCTTCAGCAATGGCGCGTCTGCTCGCGTTTCGACGATCGGGATTACTTCATTGCCCTCTCTTTGACTTGAGGAAGTAATCCTGTAAATAACTTGACATATTTTTTTAGTGTGCTAATATTTTTTTTCTAAATTGTTAGACAAGGAAACAATTACGAAAGGTGAAAAATCAAGCTTATCTAATTCTGATCGTATCACTACTCCTGGTCTTTTCAGGAATTATTTTTAACCTGGCCCGTCAGAACAAAATCTTGAAAAGCCAGCTTACGTCTCTTGCTTTGGGGCAATCTATTGATTACTTTGATTTGGTAGATATGAATGAGACTGTAATCGACAAATCCGTCCTGAATAGGGAGAAAGGTTCTTTGATTTTTATTTTTTCAAGGCCATGTTCGATATGCAATGCTAATACAATCTTTTGGAACAGAATGGCTGAAATCTCAAAAGACGATGTCGAGGTTTTTGGTATAGTGCTTGACGATTTCCCTCAAGTGCTGGCGTTATCAAAAAATAAAAAAATTAACTTTAACTTATTCGTTCCTGCTAATATTGAGCGTTTTATTGGAGAATTTCGAGTATATTCTAATCAAGCTCATTCGATTCTCTATTATAATGGAAAAGTGGAGTCGATTGCCGTAGGAGAATTGAGTGGAGAATCATATACTGAAATGATGAGGAAAGTGAAGCGGATTGTGCGAAAGAAAAAACCTGGAGTTTGAAGGAGAAATAATGGAGGACAAAGTCGTGAAGAGATGTCCGCTAAAGGGAGTTGGAATTTTTTTTATGATGCTATTGGCTATAGCTTTGCCGGGCAAAGAGTTTAACGTTATAAAAAACCCTAAACCGACTCATATAGAAAAGAATTTTGTCAAATTAAAGAAGGTTAAAGAAATCAGTCCGGATATCAATGATAAATATTTTATGGCCAAACCAATTTCATTGGCGGTGGCACGCGACGGTTCGTTTTTTGTTTTTGATTATCTGGTCAGAAAAATATTTAAATTCACCAAAGATGGTCAATTCGTGAAAACGTTTGGAAAGACCGGCCGTGGCCCCGGGGAATTTGGGAACAAGCCGGATCAGAACTGGTTGTATTGCGGGAGTGATGGATTCATTTGCATCAGTAGTAAGATGAATAGGAAAATAATCCGCTACGATACCAATGGAGAATTTATCGATGAGATTGCTATTCCGGATGTTGAGTATTCAATGGGAAGCTTCAAGCCTGTTTCATTGTCAAATGATTTGTATTTCCTTTTGGAATGTAGAGAACACAGGATCGATGTTTTCAAAAGAATGGGCAACCAGTTAAAACGAACCTATTCACTACTAAATGGCATCGATCGGGATTGGTCGATTCTTTTAGATGTTAAAGATCAGGATTTACTTAGTTGGCGGACAGGTCAAATGATTGATGTGCAATATGATTTTTCCAATGAAGACCTCCTCGTCGTGTATCTTGCAAAAACTTCGACTGTTTGTATCTATCAGAAAGAAAAATTGTTGAAAAAATATAACCTATGGCCCAGCGAAGCTCTCGATAATTATCGTATCAGGATTAATAGACGTAAGGATCGGTTAAAGGAAAATGATATTTTTATCGTTTATATGTTTCACACTTTTTTTATCGATAAAGACGATCCTTCCTTCTTTTTCATAAAAGGTCCTAAATTTTCGGAAGAAATGGGGCACAGAACGTACCGGTTCTCAATCGAAGGGGATCTCGACAAGATTTTGGTGACAGACTCTCCGGTCGCTTTTTATGCAAAAAAGAATGGATTTTATTATGGGATTTATAAAGGAAGCGTATTGATGTACTCAGAGGAGAATGAAAAATGAATAAAAAACTCTTAAAATTTGCTGTTGCCGTTTCGATTCTCATCGCAGTTACAATTTGGATAAATAATTTGAGTGCGTTACCTGCTTCCTGGTGTAGAGGGATTGATTTTTGTGATGCTGTTGAGCAAGCGTGCCTCGATGGTGAATTTTTTTATGAGTGGAAGATCGGGACTTTTTGTTATAGTTGGTATATTTGCAGAACTCAATTCGCGGTATATTGTTTTGATGAAGATGAAGGGGAGTTTTACACACGAGGAGCATACTGCGATACTCCCACTCAAATTGGCGATCAATGCGATAATTACTAATTGCCAGATGTAACTGCATATTCGGGCACTTTTTTTTGAGTGCCCATTCTTCTTGAAATAATTTTTGCGGTGTGTTAAGGTTTTATTTGAATAATTATATCCAAATTGGAGGTCTGTCGTTATGGCAAAGGAAATGAAAGAAGAACATTTCGTCCGTAAAGGTTTGCCGGAGAATGCATATCGCAAACTAAAGGAAGGTGAGACGTATCTTCCGGTCGTACCGGAGGGTTCCCCGTTACCGGAAGCGACTCCGTATTCGTTGGTATGGGGTATCATCTACGCAATTTTGTTTTCATTGGCCGCCGCGTACCTTGGCTTGAAGATCGGCCAGGTATTCGAAGCCGCCATCCCAATCGCTATTCTGGCGGTCGGTTTTTCATCCCTGTTCAACCGGAAGAACGCGCTCTCGGAAAATGTAATTATCCAGTCCATCGGCGGAAGCTCCGGTGTGATTGTGGCGGGCGCGATTTTTACCATTCCCGGTCTGTATATCCTGGGCATCGAAGCATCGTTCATCCAGGTCTTCCTTGCCTCGTTATTGGGTGGGTTCCTGGGAATTTTGTTCTTGATCCCGTTCCGTAAATATTTTGTCAAAGATATGCACGGCGAATTCCCATTCCCCGAAGCAACGGCTATCACCGAGGTGTTGGTGGCTGGCGAAGCTGGGGGCAACCAGGCGAAGATCCTGCTCAAGGCTCTGGCGATCGGCGGTGTCTACAATTTCTTGGTCGAAGGGTTCGGACTCTGGAAGCAAAAGATATCCACCATTTCCTTCGGCTGGGGGAAATATATCGCGGATAAAGTCCGGTTGGAATTCAACTTCCTCACCGGCGCCGCGGTTATGGGCCTCGGTTACCTCATCGGTCTGAAATATTCGTTGATTATTGTCTGCGGATCGTTGTTGTCCTGGTGGGTGTTTGTACCGGCCCTCTATTACATCGGCCAATTCAACCCGGAACCAATCCTGGGCGCTGTAAAACCCATCGCCGACATGATGCCGCAGGAATTGTTCATCAAGTTTGTACAGCCCATTGGTATCGGCGGCATCGCGGCTGCGGGTATCATTGGTATCATCAAATCCCGTAAGATTATTATAGGGGCGTTCAAGCTGGCGGCGCACGAAATCTTCGGTAAGGGAAAAGACGGCGGAGCCGGCAGTAAAGTTGAACGTTTGCAGACAGACATCTCCATGAAATGGAATATGATTTTGATCGCATCCGTTCTATTGGGTGTGTTTGCATTCTT
>JAHELQ010000274.1 GCA_024644125.1 Candidatus Aminicenantota bacterium
TCCACTGGAAAAGATTTTGAAGTTATTAAACAGCATGAGCCCGGCGCCCAGACCGAAACTCTTGCCAAAAAATCCTCTTCGACTTATGGGATTGGACATTCATATCTCCTTATATATAAATCTGAAAAAAATACGCAACATTCCGCCGGAGGGCGGTTCTTTAATTAACGTACGATTTATTTTAGCCCAATCGCGTCGCTTTTTCAAGCGAATCAGTGTAATTACTTTTATGGGAGAGTTGAAAAAAAATTTGCTTTTTTTTAGTCAATTCAAGTAGAATAAAAGCGCACAGGTGAAATGTGATATTGACTGAATATCTTTGGACACTATATTGTAAAGGAGGAATACAATGAAAAAACCAAAAATCCAGAGCAAGTTCTCTTTGAACAAACGGACCATCGCCCACCTCAACAACGAGGAAATGACAGAGGTTCGCGGTGGATGTGAATTGACCTTATGTATTTCCGGCTCCGCGGCTTTCCGGTCCTCTACCGTCGTCATCATCACGACAGTCGTTTATCCGTATAATTACCCCGCTCCTTGTTATGAAGAACCGGTTACGGATCTAGACCCGCGCTAGTCAAACAATTTTGTAAAAATTTATTGAACAAATCTTTAGGCGCCTGGAAAATTCAGGCGCCTTTTTTACATTAAAAATGAAGCAGGAAATCATCAATGATGAATAATTGGTCGGGTCAAATTTTGAATATGAAGAAAGATGCTCTTGAAAATAAGCTGGAAGATATCGCGCACGTTATGTTGAGCGGCGATCTTACCTTTGCCGGCGGCGGCGGAGTGGGGGATGACGAGTTCGGGGCTGTGTTGTTTTTCTTCTATTATTCCCGTTTCAAGCAAAGCGAAGCCGCGCTCGATGCCGGAGTCGAGCTTGTCTCGGGTATTTTTGACCGGGTGAATCTTCAATTGGAAGAGGGGAATATTTGGGTATCGTCGTCCTACTTAAATTCCGTGGGTTGGTTACTGGAACATCTGGAACAGAATGATTTTCTCGAAATCGACACCAACGAGGTGTTCTCGCTCCTGGATGAGTTTGTTTTTCAGCGTATGATGGCGGATATAGCAGAAGAGAATTACGACCTTGTCGCCGGAGCGTTGGGGAAAGCGCTCTATTTTCTAGCGCGGCTTCCCAAACAGCCGGAGGTTGCCCGGTATCTGGCAGAATTGGTTGACGGTTTGGCGCGAATATCCCAGACGGTCCCCGGAAGGGGAATCGCCTGGCGACATAAGATTCAGGATGAAGAGGGTAATGATGTGTATGTGGGCAATCTAGGATTGGCTCATGGCATTCCGGGAATTGCCTTTTTTCTGGCCCGGTGCGTCAACCTGGGAATTGCCGCTGAAAAGGCCCGACCGCTGATCGAGGGAGCGGTTCAGTATATCTTTTCGCACCAGCAGGACCGGAAGAAGTTTTTATCGCATTTTCCCCAATGGATAGTGGGCGATTCCTATGCCAGCGAAAGCAGGCTCGCCTGGTGTTACGGCGATCTGGGGGTGGGCAGCGCGTTGCTGCAAACCGCCCGGTTTATGAATCAATCCCAATGGCATGAGCGAGCGCTCGATATTTTGTCGGACACGGCCTTGCGATTCGATTTATACAAAAACGCGGTGCAGGATGCGGGGTTGTGCCACGGAACAGCAGGCATCGGACATATGTTCAACCGGTTGTTTCGGTATACCGGGCATGAGGATTTTAAGACGGCGGCGCGTTATTGGTTTGAAAAAACAATCGAGATGTCCTCGTTTCCCGACGGCATCGCGGGATATAAAGCGTTTAAAGGGAAAGGGGAATGGCAGGGGAAGCTGGATTTATTTCTCGGCGTCACTGGAATCGGTCTGGCGATCATGTCGGCTCTTGGCGATCTGGAACCTGCCTGGGATGAGATACTACTGCTTAGTTAGGGGCGGGGAGAACAACTGTTCGTTCCCCCCGGATTCCCCGGAATGCCTTGTGCGTCGTTATTATATTTTGGTTGATTACTTTTTCTGCAGGTTACGTTCGCTGAATGTGTCCTCCGGGATGGCGATATCGAATGTGATGTCCGTCACCCTCATCTCGGTTTTGGAGTCGGCGCGCAATTTGTCTTCCATGGTGATGATTGTTGGGTAGTAGCGGTTCTTGAAGGTTTTGACGCCGCTTGCCGTCAACACTTTCAACAATTTGCCGCTCTTTGCGTAGAGCTCCTCCTTCAAACCAAGGAATTTTTCTTTGTCCACCCAGATTTTTCGGGTAAAATAGGTTTGCTTTTCTATTTTTGAAGTCAGAGTCATGACATAACACGGTCTGTCGCCGATGGTTTCCTCGCCGGTCACGTCGCCCTTATATTCCTCTCTGAGTTTTTTTGAGCGTTCCGTCATGTCTTCGTACGAAAAGTCCGAACCCATCATGCTGCGGCGCAGCATGTGGCCGGATAGGCGCATGATCCGTTCAGCCGACGGATAATAGATTTTGATGACATCATCCTGTTTCAGCATTTTGGTGCCTTTGTCCCTGGCTGGACTGTGGAATTCGATAAACGAACGGTCATTGCCCTCTGAGACGCTGGTCATTTTTTTGATGATTGTCCGGTTTTTTATAGTGACCTTCATGTCGATTTCGCTGCGGGCAGTTTTAAAAACCATGTTCCCGTCGATTTTGTCGAGTATTTCGGATGCGCTGGGGATTTGCCCATAACCTATCGTTACCGCCGTTATAAAAATTGTAGCAAATATGATTGAGTTCTTCATGTCTTATCGCCTCCCTATCAGACTTTTAATTGAGAACGGAACGCCTCCACCGGTTTCATTCTGGCAGATTTTATCGCTGGATAAATGACCGCGATCAAGGCTACAATAACTCCGAAAGCAATGCTGCCCAACAGAGTGTTCCAGGTGAAATCCGGGTACAGGACCTGACCGAAAAATGGTATCGGGATGTCCATCTCGTTCCATATTTTTTCCCCCACAATGGCGATCATGTTGAGGCCGGTTTTCTCGGTGTATGCGGCCAGCGCTCCACCTATAGCGCCGCCGGCCAATGAACCGATGGCGCCGATGTAAAACGCTTCGGTCAATATCATGGTCGAGATTTCCCGATCTTTCATTCCCAACGCTTTGATGACACCGATTTCATGATAACGTTCCATAACCGTCATCAACATAGTATTCAAAATGACCAGCGCCACGATCAGCATGATCAACCCGTAGATTTTTCCGTAAACTTGTCTGTACAGTGGTATAGAACCTTTGACGAAATCGTTTTCTTCCCAGGGTTGTATGAGCAGGCTGTTGCCTGGATTCTGCCTGTCCAGGATATCCTGGATTCGCGCTGCCACTTGTCTTGAATTGTATGGGCTATCGATGAATATGATCACTTCGTGGGCGGAGTCCGGGCAATCCAGCATCTCTTGCGCCTTTGACAGAGGGATGAATAGTTGGTGCCGGTCCATGTATCTGAAGCCCGTTTCGAAAATCCCGACAATTTTAAACGGGAGCGCGTAGGTCGAATAATTGATGTCTGTCGTGACCAATAACAGTTCGTCGTTAACGGTCACGTCGAGTTCTTCCGCCAGGCCTTTGCCGATGATCAACTCGAGGCCAGACTCCGAATAGTATTTTCCCTTCACGATCGCTTTGGAAAGATCAAAGGTTTGATCCGCGTCGTCCGGGTGGATGCCGACGGCGAGCCCCGGTTCATTGGTGGATCCATGGCTTAGCAGGACATTCATTTTTAGCTTTTCAACCACATGGGTGATCCCTTCCACTTGCGAGAGGGATTTCAATAGGGTAGGTATGCCGGTGACCAAATGTTCTTTCGGCATGATACGTTCCAGTCGCATGTACTCTTTGTCGGCGATCTTTATATGCCCCAATTCCGTTTTTACCATAGACTCCATGGCGGAATCCATGATCCCATTGAAGTAGGCTTTGGCAAAGACGATGGATGTGACGCCAAACGCGATGGCGGTGACTGTCAGCAATGTTCGCCTTTTGTTTCTCCAGATATTTCTCCAACCGAATTTTAATATATTGCCGATCATTGTTTTCTTCCTCCGTTAGATATGCCTGAGAGCTTTGACCGGACTCATTTTCGCTGCCCGTTTGGCTGGATAATAACTGGCAATAATGGATACCACTGTCCCCAATACAAAGGTCAAAGCCAGTACGCCGAACGTCAGATCGGCATAAAATACATTTTTGACAGGATAAACGGCGCTTGTCAATTTTTGCATGGTTTCTCCCATAGAGCTGAAATCCAGCCCGTATACTTCCAGGTACCAACTTCCCAGTCCCCCCAGGATGCAGGCGAGTATGGAACCCATCACTCCAATCAGGGCGCCTTCCAGGATGAATAACGTCTTTATTTCTCTTTTTTTCATTCCCATCGCGCTCAACATACCGATCTCCCGTGTCCGTTCGAAGACTGCCATGAGCATAGTGTTCACAATTCCCATAGAGGCGATGAATAGCATGATCAAGATGATCATCGAGCTATTCTTGGTTTTCATTTTACTGACGGCGAGAAAAGTGCCGGCCAGATCTTTCCAGGAATAGGCTTCGATATCCGGATGTATGGTTTGCAACATATTGCCGATTTTGATTAGTTCTTTATCCAGGCCTTTCAAGTCGGAGGAATCCAATGTGAGGCGAACGGCGATTTCAGTGACTGCGTGCCCCATGCTGAGACCCGCTTGAGCTGCTTGCAACGGGATAAACAAATACCCGCTGTCCACAGTTGGATTACCGGTTTCGTAAATTCCCTTGACCTCTACATCGATGGCATTCCAGCTAAAGTTTTCATCTTCGGATGAGACAATCAGTCGAATGGTGATGACATCTCCGACTGAGATTCCGATGTCTTCGGCCAGGTCTTTGCCCAACAATACTTTGTTGTCGTCCGGGGCCAGCCATTCCCCTTCAACCAGGGATTGTTTGATGTTGAACAGGTTCGGATCGCGATGGGGTTGAATGGCGATACCGATGCATGGTAGTTCGTCCATTCCTTTGATGAGGCCGGCGGCGAATTGGATGCGGCTTTCCGATTCTTTCACCACCGGAGATTCCATCAATAGTTTTTGGATGGCGGTAGGCTCCTGGATGGTGATGTCCATGGGGAGGTCGTCTCTTTTGTCGTAATAGCCTTTGTTGAATAGTTTCAAGTGGGAAATCTGGCTGTTGACGATGTTGTCGATCGATTGTTTATCTATTCCGTTCATGGTGCTCAATGCGATGATCAAGATTGCCAAACCCAATGATACCGCCGAAAAAGTGATGAAGGTTCTCCGTTTGAAGCGAAATACATTGCGGAACGCTAGTTTAAAAAGGGTTTTCATGGCTAACCCCTTGTCTCGTCACGTTCGATCTGGCCATCCCTCAAGCCGATGATCCGTTGCGCGTAGTCCATCACCATTTTGTCGTGGGTGGAAAAAACGAATGTGGCGCCGGTTTTTTCGTTCAGGCTTTTCATTAATTCAAGAACTTCCTGTCCGGTCTTTGAATCGAGATTCGCTGTGGGCTCGTCCGCCAGGATCAGTTTTGGTCGTTTGACCAGCGCCCGCGCGATCGCAACCCTCTGTTGCTGGCCGCCGCTCATTTCGCTGGGTTTCCGGTTTAAAAAATCTTTGAGCCCCACCTCTATCAGAATGTTTTCCGCCGCTTGTCTACGGTCTGCCGTAGAGAGGTCTCCCTTCAATATCAATGGGAATTCGACGTTTTCGAACGCAGACAGGATCGGGATCAAGTTGAATGTCTGAAAAATGAAACCAAGATTATAACGGCGAATGTCCGCCAATTCATTGTCGCTTTTTTTACTGATATCGCTGTTGTCCAGTAACACGCGGCCGGAGCTGGGGCTGTCCAGGCAACCGATGATGTTCAAGATGGTGGTTTTCCCGGAGCCGGAGGGGCCCGCGATCGAGAGAAATTCGCCGTTTTCTATAGAAAAGGATATATCTTTGAGGGCGGGAAATTCCACCGCGTTGGTGTGATAAATTTTGGATACATTTTCGAGTTTAACCAGAGACATTGCGTCCTCCTAAAAATTGACTTTGATCCAGATATAAAAAATATTGGATTTACTCGAATTGAATTCTCCGGTGTCTTTCCCAAGGGGGACATAAATTCCGGAAGTCAATCCGATATTTTGAGTGATGTCATACTTGACAGAGGGGCTGAGATAGTAACTGCCGTCGCCCCAGTTCGCAATATAGCTGAATGTGGCGGATAAAAAATCGCTGAAACTATAGGACAACGTCGAGAAATAATATTGTCGTCCCAATGTGAAGCGGTCGCCTTTGAGCAGGAGGTAATAATCGTAGTGAAGCGAATTCTTTTCTCCACTGGAATCGAAGAAATACTCGTTCAACCAATAGAGCCCGTTTCCCAGGGGAAATGTGTAGTCGAAGCCGATCACGATTTTTTTGTCGGTCTTCCAGGGGTAGGCAAAAAGACCTCCTTCCAACCACCAGCCGATGATATTCTCGCCCCGCACATCGACGCCGTAGACGGAGAGTTCCCTATCTCCCCAGCGAATGTAAGTGAGCGCGAAATCGACGCCGGCGAATTGGGTTTTGACTCTCAATCCCGATCTGGAACTGCCGAAGTCCTCCTCGGGAGAAAAGATGGCGGTGATGGCGGAATAACTACCCAACGGCACATATAATTTTATTGCGTTTGTGCCGGGTTTTTCCTCTTTTGGTTCCAAAATGTTGACGCGGTTGAAAATATCCAGCGGGGCCCAGACATAGGAAACTCCAAGGGCCACCCGTTGTTTTCCGATGGATAGGTCGAAATGTTTGAAGTAGAGATCGATGTAGGCGCGGTCCAGATCCATTTCAATGGTATTGTTCGTCGCGTCGGAGGGATTGTCGTATGTGCCGAACGGGGAGGTCATCACTCCATGAAACGAGTAAAAATCGAGCGCCAGGTTCACCACGACTTTATCTGAAGGGGAGGCTTTCAATTGGAGCCTCAAACGATTGTAATCCCCGAGTTTTTCAGGGTTATCTTCCAGACAGGATTGCGAAAGGTCTTGCACCAGAAAGAACCGGTTTTCGAAATATCCGAATAGTTCTGTTTCAGCCCAGGCGGTAT
>JAHELQ010000275.1 GCA_024644125.1 Candidatus Aminicenantota bacterium
ATGGTACAGGAAGACATCGATATATTCGCCGGCCTGGAGCAATTCATGTCGGGCGGCGACGCCCTGACGCCCGTCCACATCAACAAGTTGCGGGACCATTATCCGCAATTGACAGTAATCAACGGTTACGGCCCCACCGAAAACACCGTGTACTCCACCACCCACCGGATACAAGAACGTTATGAAGAGAGCATTCCTATCGGCAGGCCAGTCCGCAACAGCACAGCCTATGTGGTGAACGAAAAACTCCATTTGCAACCAGTGGGCGTCAGCGGCGAATTGTGCACCGGCGGCGACGGTGTGGCCCGCGGCTATCTGAACAATCCTGAATTGACAGCCCAACGGTTTCTGCCCGATCCCTACAATCCCAACGGCCGTATCTACATGACCGGCGACCTGGCCAAATGGACCCGGGACGGAATCCTCCAGTTCCTGGGTCGCATGGATTTCCAGGTGAAAATCCGCGGGTTTCGTGTGGAACTGGGAGAGATAGAAAACCTCCTGCTGGATATCGACGGCATCGACGATGCGGTAGTGCTCGCGTTGGAGGTGGACGAAGGGGATAGGTGCCTATGCGCCTATGTCACCGGAAGCCGCAACCGGGACTGCGATTATCTGGAAGAGCGGCTAGCCCGGAGCCTACCCGATTACATGGTACCTTCAGTGTTTGTCCCCCTCGATAAAATCCCCCTGAACCTCAACGGCAAAGTGGATCGCCGCGCCTTGCCGAAGCCCGGCATCTCCGGCGGTGGCGATCGGCATGAACCGCCCAGGAACCCTGTGGAACAAAAACTGATAGAGATATGGTCTTCAATCCTTGCCATCCCCCAAAAAAACCTGGGCATCCGGGACAACTTCTTCTCCCTGGGAGGCCACTCCTTGAAAGCCATCGCTCTTCTCAATAGGGTGCACAAGGAATTCCAGGTGCAAATCCCGATACACACCCTGTTCCAATCACCCACAGTGGAATCTCTGGCCACACGTATCCCGGGAATGGAAATCCAACAATTCTCAGCCATCGCCCCGGTCGAAGATAAGGAATACTACCCCCTATCGTCGGCCCAGAAACGGATGTTCATCTTACATTCCATGCAGCCGGACGATACGCACTACAACATCCCCTTCGCGGTGGAAATATCAGGCGAACTCGAATACCGGCGGGTGGAAGAGACCTTCGCCTCGTTGATCCGTCGCCACGAGGGCTTGCGCACATCATTTTTCACCGTTGACGACGAGCCGGTGCAACAGATCCGCAACCAGGCGGAGTTCAGTATAGAGTTCCGGGAAGGAGATACCGAGGACACGCTTTTCGCCCAATTCATCCGTCCCTTCGACCTCGAATCGCCGCCCCTCCTGAGAGCGGGGCTGGTCCGGTTGGAGCCGCAGCGCCACCTCCTCATAATAGATATGCACCATATCGTCACCGACGGCGGTTCCCTCGACATCCTGAGACAGGAATTCATGCAATATTATAGCGGCCGGGCATTACCGCTCCTGCGTTTGCGATACCGAGATTTTTCCATATGGCAAAACAGCGAGGCACACCGACGCCACATCGAGCGGCAGGAGCGGTTCTGGCTGGACCTATTCAGCGACACTCCCGGGGCCTTGCAACTACCCATCGATTTTCCCCGGCCCCACATCCAGAGCTTCGCCGGCGACCGGGTGGACTTTTCCCTCGCAGCTCCTGTGGTCGAAAAACTGAAAGCCATGACCCGGCGGGTGAAAGGCACCATGTACATGGTGTTATTATCTTTTTTCGCCATACTATTGTCCAAAATGAGCGGCCAGGAGGAGATCGTGACAGGCACCCCAGTGGCCGGCCGCCGTCACGCGGACCTGCACCCTCTGGTGGGGATGTTTGTAAACACCCTGGCGCTGCGCCTGGAGGTTTTGGGGCGTCAGACATACCTGCGCTACCTTGAAGAGCTGAAAGAGAGGGTGCTCTCCTGTTTCGACAACCAGGACATACAATTCGAGGATCTGGTGGACCGCCTGGAACTACCGCGGGACACCAGCAGAAACCCGGTCTTTGACGTCACCTTCTCAT
The DNA here is from genome assembly GCA_024644125.1 of Candidatus Aminicenantota bacterium. Lineage (GTDB taxonomy): Bacteria > Acidobacteriota > Aminicenantia > UBA2199 > UBA2199 > JAHELQ01. The sequence continues at coordinate 2,051 of JAHELQ010000275.1, forward strand.
ACAACGCCAGGAGCGAAGACTCCATCCAGGCGCCGGGCCTTTCAATGCGCCCCTACGCCTCTCAAAAAAACGTTTCGAAATTCGACATCAGCCTCTTCGCGGTGGAAAGCGACGACCGTCTTTATTTCAGCCTGACCTATTGCACCCGCCTCTTCACGCGGGAAACCATGAACAAAATGGCCGAACGCTTGCAAATCATCATCGGGACAATCATCGCCAATCCCGCTATCCCCCTCGCGAAAATCGACATCGTGACAACAGAGGAGCGGCTACTTCTGCTTCACACATTCAATCTCACGGCAACAAGCCACACCGGCCCGCGCGACATACTTTCGGCATTTGCAACCAATGCCGCCAGCCGCCCCCATGCAATCGCGGCGGTGGAGAACGATCGTTTTATCAGCTACGGAGAGCTCGACGGCCGTTCGCTTTACATGGCGGAACGCCTACGAACGCAGGGCTTGCGGCAAAGCGCCATCGCCGCCATCATCATGGAGCCGGGGCTTCACATGTATACAACAATCCTATCGGTCCTGGCCTGCAACGCAGCCTACCTGCCCATCGCACCGGACCAACCGCACGCCCGCATCGCCTTCATGTTAGCCGACGCAAACGCCGTAGTGGAAATCAGAGAACCGCACCCACCCACAGGCCCGATAGCTGCATCCAGATCGGCAAACCATCATCCGGTCCTTGATCCCCAGGACCCCGCCTACATCATCTACACCTCTGGCTCCACCGGCAAACCCAAAGGCGTTGTCGTTTCCCATTACAACCTGATGAACCTCTGCGACTGGCATAACCGCCGTTTCTCAGTCACCCACCGGGACAGGGCAACCAAATACGCCGGAGTCGGCTTCGATGCCTCCGTCTGGGAGATATTCCCCTACCTGGCGGCCGGAGCGAGCATCTACACCGTGGAGGCCGAAGACCGTCTAGACCCCCTGCGCATCCATGAATTCTACCGCAAGCACGCGATCACCATTTCGTTTTTACCAACACAATTCTGCCAGCAATACATAAAAGACTATGACAACACTACATTGAAATGGCTCCTCACCGGCGGCGAACGTTTGCTTCAATTCTACCCCCGCAGTTATAAACTGGCCAATTGTTACGGCCCCACAGAAAACACGGTGGTCTCGACATCCCACCATGTAACCGCCCGGGCAGACGACATTCCCATCGGGAAGCCGGTGGACAATTGCCGTATCTACATTCTGGACCAATACCAGAAGCTCGCGCCTCCGGGAACTCCCGGAGAGCTGTGCATCGCCGGAGACAGTGTCGCCGGCGGCTATCTGAACCGGCCGGAACTGACCCACGAAAAATTCGTAAACGACCCATTCAACAAAGGCCGGATGTACCGGAGCGGTGATTTGGCCCGTTGGACTCCCGACGGAACCATCCGGTTCCTGGGCCGCAGCGACCGGCAAGTCAAGATTCGCGGCTTCAGAATTGAAACCGGCGAAATCGAGTGCTTGCTGGCCCAAAGCCCAGGAGTTCGCGAGAATCTGGTAACGGCCCCCGTATCCCCAACCGGCGAGCAATACCTCTGCGCCTATGTGACGCTACAAGAGGGATGCGGAACAGCCGCCATCCAGGACTACCTGGCAGGCCATTTGCCCCCTTACATGATTCCCCAGTACGTTATCCCCCTCGAACGATTCCCACTCGATAGCTCGGGAAAAATCGACCGCCGCGCCCTACCATATCCGGCAATCTCCGGGAACGCCGACGCCGCCCCCCCCGAAACCCCCATCGAAGAGGTCATCCAGTCCATCTGGGCGGATATATTATCTCTCGATTCCCATGATATCGGAACCACTGCGGATTTCTTCAAAATCGGCGGCCATTCCCTCAAGGCAACAATATTGGTGAACCGCTTGCGACGGGACCTCGGCGCGAAAATCACGCTTGCCGATGTGTTCCGCGCCCCCACCATCAAAGGTCTGGCAGCGGCCATAGGCAATCGGGAAACGACGGGCGCTTCCACCATTCAGCCTGCGGAAGCGAGGGAGTATTACCCATTGTCGCCGGCCCAAAAACGAATGTACATTCTCCAAAAAATGGATCCCCTAAACACCGTATACAACATCCCCCAGGAAATCCCCCTACCGGAAGATGCGGATATCGGCCTCCTGGAAGAGACATTCCGCCGGATGATCGGGCGGCATGAAATGTTGCGCACCGCCTTTGTCACAGTCGCCGACCAACCAATGCAAAAGGTGGAGGAGTCCGTCGAGTTCTCGCTTCAAACCCTCGCATCTGTTCATGATCCGTTTATCCGCCCCTTCCAATTGGACGACCCGCCGCTCATGCGGGGCGCCGTCGCCACAAACCGGAACGGTGCCCGTCATTTGCTCCTGGACATGCACCATATCATCAGCGACGGTATCTCCATGGAGATCTTTTCCCGTGAATTCACAGCGCTCTACAGAGGCGAAGAATTACCTCGCCCACGCCTGCAATACAAAGATTACGCGGTTTGGCAACACCAGCCGCGACAACGAGCGCGCGCACGCCGCCATCTGGATTGGTGGAGCGAACGCTTCCAGGGGGAGCTGCCGGTCTTGAACCTGCCGCTGGATCACCCCCGCCCGGCGCTGTATAATTTTGAAGGGGCAAAGACCCGCTTCGCCCTGGACAATGTCCTGACGCGCCAGTGCCGGCAATTGGCAAATCAAAACGGAACCACGCTATTTATGGTGCTTCACGCCGCATTCAATATCCTGCTCTCCCGCCTCGGGGGCCAGGAGGATATTATCAGCGGTACTCCAGTGGCCGGCCGCCACAGCGCCGATCTGGAAGATGTTATCGGTATGTTTGTCAATACCCTGGCGCTGCGGCAAACCCCGTCGTCAAACCTGCGGTTCGACCGCTTTCTCGAGCAGGTAAAAGGGGAGACCATCGCCGCCTTCGATCATCAAGAGCTGCAATTCGAAGATTTAGTCGACCACTTGCAATTGGAACGCAATGTCGGCCGCCAGCCCCTCTTCGATGTGATGATGACGTTGGATGAAAGCGATGGCGCATCGACCGGACCAATCGAGGAACCCTCCCCGGAAAAAAGACCGGGCGGCAACGTGTCACGCTTCGACATGACCTGGAGCTTCGCCGCCGGCAAAGACCGGATCGCCGGCTCCGTAGAATACAGCACCGCCATTTTCGAGCAGCGCAGCATCCGGCGCTTCATTGGCTTTTTTATGCGGATTATCGCCGGCATCGTCTGCGCGCCCGAGATTCAACTGGGCCACATCGAGCTGATGGACGACGAAGAGCGCGGCCGGGTGCTGAGGGAATGGAACGCGTGCCCGGCAGACTTTCCCCGGGACCGATCGGTCCACACACTCTTCATGGAGCAAGCACTGCGCTCCCCGGACGCAGTCGCAGTCATCACAGAGGATCTCAGCCTCAGCTATCGAGAGCTGGACCACCAATCAATCCACCTGGCGGCGCGACTTCTAGAGCGAAGGCTTCATCCCCAGGAACCGGCGGCCATAGCCACCGGACGTGACAGCGCCATGGTGATCGGTATTCTTGGCATCCTCAAGGCCGGTGGTTGCTATTTGCCCATCAACAAAGACTATCCGCCGGAACGGATTTCCTACATTCTAAAAGACAGCAATACCCGGTTCCTCATCAGTGACGAACCGCCGGAACGTTTCGGCCCCTCCGCAGCCGCCCTTATCGATCTAAGGCTTCAACCGCTCGAACCGTTAGACCGGCAATCGGTAAACGAAACACCGCAATCGCCAGGCACCGGCCCCGGCTCCCTCTGCTACATCATCTACACCTCCGGTTCCACCGGCATACCCAAAGGGGTGATGGTTAACCACATAAACGTCGTCCGCCTGGTGAAAAACACAAACTACGCAGACTTTTTAGCTGGACGACGGCTCCTACAAACAGGGGCTCTGGAATTCGACGCCTCCACCTTCGAGATTTGGGGTTCGCTGCTCAACGGGATGACCCTGTGCCTGGCGCCCAAGCAAGAGATCCTCTCGGCTCCGCGCCTGAAGCGGTTGCTCCGCCGCTGGGGAATCGGCGTCATGTGGATGACGGCGGCGTTGTTCAACCAACTGCTGCAAGAGGACATCGAGCTCTTCAATGGATTGCGCCAACTCCTGGTGGGCGGCGACTCCCTCTCCCCCTTCCACATCAACAAACTCAGGGCGGCGCGACCAGATCTTCTCGTCACCAACGGTTACGGTCCCACGGAAAACACGACATTCACCTGCACATATCCGGTCGACACAGACTTCCACCACAACATTCCCATCGGTCGCCCCATCCCTCACACCACGGTCTACATTCTGGACAAATTCCTACGCCCACAACCTATCGGCGTCCCCGGCGAACTCTACACCGGCGGCTCCGGCGTCGCCCGCGGCTATCTAAACAATCCCGAAGCCACAAGCGCGGTATTCATCGACAACCCATTCATGCCGGAGGACAAACTCTACCGCACCGGCGACCTCGCCCGCTGGTTGCCGCAAGGGACCATCGAGTTTCTGGGCCGTTCCGATTTTCAAGTGAAAATTCGCGGCTTCAGAATCGAACCGGGAGAGATCGAAAACCGCCTGCTGGACATCGACGGCGTGGAAGATGCGGTAGTGTTGCCGCTTCAATACGAAAATTGCGAAAAATACCTCTGCGCCTATGTGGTCGCCGGAAACCCCCATGACGCCACAACATTGCGCGCAGCATTGGCCGCCAACCTTCCTGACTATATGATCCCCTCCTTCTTTATTAAAATGGAGAGCCTCCCCCTCACCGCCAACGGCAAGGTGGATCGCCGGGCATTGCCTTCGCCCGGCATTCCAGTCGGCGCTGAATTGACAGCTCCGGTAAACGAGATCGAAGCGACGCTGGCCGCCATCTTTTCCGCCATATTGCAATTGGACACTGCCGCCATCAGTACCACCGCCGACTTTTTCGATCTCGGGGGCCATTCATTACGGGCGACCATTCTCAGCAACCGGATCCAGCGGCAATTCGATGTG
>JAHELQ010000009.1:0-6629 GCA_024644125.1 Candidatus Aminicenantota bacterium
AGTTTATTCTCGTCCAATGGGACGCCGAACGACCGCTGGATTTTATCCAGCAATCGCTGCCGGATGGGAACGAATTTTCGCCGGGGGATACTTTTCAGCATATAATTGGCGAAATCTTCGGTGGAATAATAACAAACTTTATCCACATCATCCAGACAATATCCCTGGCTATCCAGAACAAACTTTGCCGCGGAAAACAAGGAAGACTTATTCGAGTGTTTGATTCTGTTCAACCTCTCCTCTTCAATAGCGGAAAGCACCTGCCCATCTTTTACCAAAACAGCGGCCGCGTCGTGTAGATCAACCGTTTGAAAATTCAATTCATTTTCGTATGGGAAATCCAGACCGCCGCAAATTCCTAGTAACAACATAAAATCATCTCCTTCTAAATTTCATCAATAAGAACGGAAGAAATCCACCATCCGGTCGATACCTTCGTTATACCTGGTTGCGGAATACGACAGGCGCAGCGTCTCTGGAAGTCCGAAATCGGCTCCAGGCACCGTGGCCACAGACGTCTTTTCCATGATCCTGGTGGCCAGCTCAAGGCTCGTCTTAATGCCGGAGGCCTTCATGAATTCCTGGCAATCCAAAGTTAGGTAAAAACTTCCGCATGCAGGCAACGCTCTGACATTTTCGACATGTTCGAACTGTTCCAGGGTATAATCCCGCCGCCCTTTGTACAGATTCCTGATATAATCGACCTCATCCTGGTAATCCAGCGCTTTGAGGGCGCCATATTGACAGACCGGATCCGTGGTCAGCAATGTATGGTGCTGAATGACGGTCATCGGCGTCACCAATTCATCAGGGACAATACACCAACCCACCCGTCGGCTATACATCCGATATCCCTTCGAAAAGCTGTTGGTGGTGATGAACACGGATTTGGCATCCGTCATTTCCATAACCGACGGGCTTTGCCGGTCAAAACAGACATTCTCGTACACCTCGTCATTTATGATGGGAGCCCGCCCTTCCACAACTGAATCGATATATTTCAAATCTTCCATCGTCAGATAATTTCCGAGTGGATTGCCCGGGCTGTTGATCACCACGAGCTTCGTTTTATCGGTGAAGTTTTCCTTGAAGGACTGACGGTCCAATTGAAGAGTGTCCATATCGATCTTGTAATATTTTATATTGGCCCGGGCCAGCAGGGCGGAGAAGTGGTAGAGGGAATAGTATGGGATAGGCAGCAACACGTCATCCCCTTTCTCCAGGAAAAGGTAGAAGAGATTCCGGAAAATAGTACTGGTTCCGACGCTGACAATGATGTTTTCAGGATTGATCTCCAGATTGTTTTTGTCTTTGTAATATTGCGCCAACCGCTCTTTGAGCTCCGGCAGGCCGCCGGGAAAGACAAGTGAACTGGTCTTGAAATTTTCCAACGCAGCGACAATGGCCCGGTTTATGTCCGCGTGGAGAGGTAATTCCGATTTCCCCAGGGTGAGACGGATCGGGTTTTTGCCAGCCTTCTCATATTCATAGGCCATATGATCCATCACAAACATTAAAAAGCGATTGTCAAAAAAGTCGATGTCATGATTTACCATCAGTTCATTCTCCTAAGTTCTCTAATTCCACACCGAAATATTCGGCATGATGGGTGATTTGCAAGACGTCATCCAATAGCACGTCGCATACTTCCTTTCCAAAAACCCGTATATAATTGGGAGCAAGTTGCCTCAACGTCTCTTTTCCAATGTCGTCTATCGTTTCAGGCCGTAATTTGTTCTCCACAACATGTAACACAACATTTTTGTATTCCGTCATCATGTCTTGCACTAATTCTTTATTCAAACCGGAGGAATTTTCAGAGCCATCGACGCTCAATTGCATCAGGTTTGGATATCCATTGCGGACCTCGGTGGCGTAATGTTTGATATATGAAACACAGTCGAAGCGTTTGATGGAAAAATAGGAAAAAAACGGAGTGGCTGAACAATTGGTATAGATGGACCGGAATTTTTTACTCTCAAGTCCAATATTTTCCAGTTCCTGGAAATTCTTGCGGAAATCGTACGGGAGAAACGTGAAGGGCGAGATAATCGAAGGATACAATCCGTTCACAATTTCATCCGCGCAAAAATCATAAATACTCCCTTTGTAAGAATCCCCCAGGGCGTCGCTTACCAGTTCGTGAATCTTACCGAAGGGTTTGATCCCTTTGGCCACATCCGCGCGAACCTTGCCCCCTTGACCATAGCTGATTTCCCCGGTTTGCGAGCTATCGCTTCCTTCCAAAATTATTGGAATTCCCAATTTGATGGCATAACGAACCGGTATCCAGGAATGAAAGAAGCTACAGATATCACACCCAAAAAACTCCCCCAATCCATAATCCGCGGCATGATTGATTCCATGCCGCATGACCCGCCGGTACACCTCATGGTCAACGGAGTATTTGATCAGGTCTACATTCAGGGCCGTTGCTACGCGCTCCATATTTTGCGATGCCAATTCGTTTACCAGCGGATGCATCACCGAAAATGCCAGAGGCCTTAGATTGTATTTTTCCTTGACCATTTTCAAAAGAATGGTGCTATCCTTCCCTCCGCTAAAAAGAACGATAGCGTCATATAGTAACGTCTGCCGCTTGACCGATTCGAACAATTGCTCCATTTCCTCGGTTAAATATTTTTTCAACCTCGGCTCGTGTTCCTTGAATGTATCGTATTTCCGGCAATGAGGGCATATACCGTCGTCATCGAGAATAATACCGGGGATATCCGTATGCAAGACACACCGACGGCATGTACGTTTTTGAATTGTCATCGTCGCCTTCCTTTCCGGCTAGTCGGTATGAACCCGACCTGCCGTTCTCGCCAACCGGAAACCGACCGAACTATATGCCTGGCAGGGTTTTAACGCATATCTGAACCCACACCGCATCAGGGACGAGTCATTGAACCAACCGCCCCCCCGGACAACGCGCCGGAATCCCGTGTCGGGCCCCTTTGGATTGTCTTTGGGAGAATATGCATAATAATGACGGTCCTTCCAATCCCAACACCACTCCCAGACATTGCCGCTCAAATCATAAATCCCGAGATCATTCGCTTTCCGCATCCCGATCACGTGACTCCTGGTCCCGGCATTCCCTTTATGCCAGCCGACCTCATCCGGTTCGGCGCCGCCGGAATATTCGTATGAACTGGATTGAGAACCTCCCCTACAGGCATATTCCCATTCCGCCTCCGTCGGCAACCGGTAACCGTTCGCCGCAAAATCGCACGTAACCATCTCACCATCGATAGTATAGCAGGGAGTGTAGCCATCCCGTTCGCTTCGGCGGTTGCAATAGTGCACCACATCAAACCAACTGACGCTATCCATCGGATTCAACGCCCCCGGAAACAACGATTGATCGCTTCCCATAACAGCGCGCCATTCCCGCTGGGAGACTTCGTACGCTCCCATATAAAAATCCTCTACCGTCACTTCATGCCGCGGTTTCTCATAGTTTCCTCCATGGAGACTTCCCATAGCGAACTCGCCGCCTTTGACCAGAATCATTCCCTGCGGCACTTTTCCTTTATATTTGCGAACCACCCGCACTCCCATATTAAACACGTTCCAGGACGGAATTTGCCCGTACCGACCGGCGCTTCTCAACCAATCTTTGATCCCGTCGGCTCCGCCACCGCGATAGGATCGCAGCGTCCCCTTTTGTGGACCTCTCGGATTTTGTCCCGGACTATTTTTGTAATATTCTCCGTCAAACCATTCCCAACACCATTCCCATACATTCCCGCTCATATCATAGATACCCAATTCATTCGGTTTCAGTAAACCTACGGGTTTGATTTCCTCGAAGGCGTTTTGTTCGAACCAACCCACTTCGAAGGGATTGTCGCTGCCGCTGTAAATATACCCCTTAGACTCGATGCCGCCGATACTGGCGAATTCCCATTCCGCTTCAGTGGGCAAACGATAACCGTCGGCGCTGAAATCGCATACGACCTCATCGCCTTCCTTGCTGTAACATGGCTTCAAGCCTTCTTTTTCGCTTCGCTCATTGCAATACTTTACAGCCAGATTCCAATCGACGCCCCCGACAGGATTGTTCTCTCCTATAAAAACAGAGGGATTTTCACCCATCACATGCATCCATTCTTTTTGTGTAATCTCGTATTTTCCTATCAAAAAAGAATCCAGTTTCACTTTGTGCAATGGTTCCTCGATACTCCCTGCATCATCGCATCCCATCTGAAAGGGGCCTCCTTTCACCAGAACCATTCTCCCCGGAAACCTTGATTCCTGTGAAAATACGGGATAAATGGCTGAATATAAAACAAAAAAAACGAGTGAAATCCTTAATGTCATTTTACCTCCTTAATGTCGCTGATAGATCTTTTCATTAACCGAAACGTTGGGGAAAGATATGAAACTCTAAGCTACCGCTGTTGGAAAAACATTTGTCAAATGTGCATCGATTCCCTGGAAAAAGGCATATTACCGACAATATAGAAAAGTATCACAATCAAAACCAAAACAACATCATGATATTTATGAACCGGTCGGCCAGTCCTCAGAAAAGCATATAACGAAAAATCGCCCCAATATAGGATGTATGTAAATGTAAGCTCACCTTTCACCACTATAACGTAATCGACAATACAAATCACAATCTTCAAAAAAAGTGCACCATTTTATGAATTGGAATCAAAATTGAATTTTGTTTTTTTTCTCTTGAATAAGAGTTGAAATGCGGCCACGGTTTTATTAAAATTCCTGAAGGAGAACATGATGAAGTCTGAACAAATTCTGATCGGCAATATGGCAGTGTTTTGTTACCTGGTGTGGTGCGAAGAGTCCAAAGAGGCGCTGATAATAGATCCGGCGGGTAATGAAGAGCAATTGAAGGAGAAAATCGACAAGTACGGTTTGACGTTGAAATATATTGTCAACACCCATGGACACGGGGATCACACCAGCGGGAATCGCCGGATGAAAGAACTCACTGGCGCGGATATCGTCATGCACGAAGCGGACGATACATTGTTCCGGTCGCCGGAAGCGGTGGAAAAATACCGCAGGATGGGATTGGAAGCATCTCCTCCGGCGGACCGGACTGTGACCCACGGCGACACCATAACAATCGGGAATGTATCGCTGAACGTGATCCACACCCCCGGCCACAGTCCCGGCGGTATTTGCCTGTTATGCGAAGGGAATCTGTTCAGCGGCGACACACTGTTCGTAGGAGGAATCGGTCGAACCGACCTTCCGGGTTCAGACCACAATCTATTCATGCAATCGTTAAAGGAAAGACTTCTCACATTACCGGACGGAACCGTGGTGTGGCCCGGGCATCACTACGGCCCGCGCCCCTCGTCTACAATCGGAACGGAAAAACTCGCCAATCCCTGGCTGCGCCAACTGGCCTACATGCTATAGACAGAGAACAACAAAAAAATACATTCTCAAAAATATCGAGCCAAAACGTGAATGTGGTATTGAAAATATCTTCCTGATATTTTAAAATTTACTTTCATTAATCTAACTGAAAAATGATGGAAATGATTGCACGGGAATAGTGCAAACTTGTACAGGGAAAAGAGGAACAGTATAAACGAAAAGGAGGAAATATGTCCAATAATAATAAAGAAGTGACACATCCGGATGTTGTTGTCATTGGGGCGGGATCGGCCGGTTTATGCGCTGCAATAAAAGCGTTACAAAATGGAGCTTCGGTAACTATCATCGAAAAAATGCCATTTCCCGGAGGGATGTCGAGGTTCGCGGAAGGAATTTTCGCCGCGGAAAGTAGTTTGCAAAAAGCGAAAAATATTCATATCACAAAAGACCAGGCATTCAAAAACCATATGGGAGCCACCAATTGGCGAGCCAATGCGCCGCTGGTAAGAGATTTCATCGATCAATCGCCGAAAAACATCGAGTGGCTTCTCGACCTGGGAGTAGAGTTCAGGGATGTTACCGCCGATACCCCGGATGGCCCTAAAACATGGCATTTGATTAAAGATGGAGGAAAAGTGTTGGTCGAAACACTTTTCGGACTGGCCTCCCAAAATGGAGCTCAGATGATGATGCACGCATCATTGTCAGGGATTATAACCGGGGATAAGGGGAATGTTACCGGTGTTACGATAACAGACCTTAAATCCGGTGAGATGCGACAGATAAGATGCAAAGCCTTGATCATTACTTGCGGCGGTTTCGCCAGCAACCAGGAACTTTTAGCTCAAAAAACAGGTCTGAAATTTGAATTGAAGCCGGTGATCGATATGAACCAGATGGGAGAACCTCTGGAGTACGCCTGGGAGATTGGCGGAGCTGAATATGGCTCAAATGTTCTGATGGCAATCCCATGCGTCGATGGGGAAACCCCAACTTCACAGCTATGGGCGGCCGGAATCCAACCTGAAATCTGGGTCAATAGAAATGGTGAACGGTTTTGTGATGAAACCATTTATTTCCAATTTCCGATTTCGGCAAACGCGGTGGCCCAGCAGCCCGGTGGTATGATGTATTGCATTTTTGACGAAGACCGGAAAGAACAGATGAAAACTGAGGGAATTCCGATCGGACTTGGGGTGTATATACCAAAACATAGCGTACTATCGAATATAGACCAGGCAATCGCGCAAGGAATGGCGGAAGGG
>JAHELQ010000009.1:6639-27643 GCA_024644125.1 Candidatus Aminicenantota bacterium
GGGAAAGTGCACATGGCTGAATCGATACCGGATCTCGCAGTGAAGCTGGGGATACCACCGGAACAATTAGCGTTGACAATCGAAACCTACAACAGCCACTGCTTACAAAACCACGACGGCGAATTCGCAAAGGCCCCAGAATACTTAAACAAAATAGAAAAGAAAAATTTCTACGCGGTTACATCTTCTTTCCGGGTATTCACCACTCTGGGAGGATTGCAGATCGATCGCCACACTCGCGTACTGAACCGTGACGGTGAAATAATCGAGGGATTGTATGCCGGGGGAAATTGCTCCGGTGGCATGTACGGAAGCGACTATAGTATCCTCACATGCGGCGGCGCCTTAGGATATGCGGTTTATTCCGGTCTCACCGCCGGTAAAAATAGCGCGGAGTATATCAAGGGAATCAATCCATAAGAAATATTCAGGATGGCTCTTCCGTTAATACGAGGGCCATCCAATTCATCAAATCCAAGCTCCAATTTTATTTCCCGCTTGATCAGACACGTTTTTTTTTATAAAATAGCGGGTGTCAATCTGTGTTGTACAATTATGAACAAAAAAAAACAATTGAAAAAGCAAAACAAGCATGGGTTTGAAATTCTGACCGACCGGGATAATCTGGAAGAGATATGGGACCTGGATAATTCCCGCAAGGACAAGGGCGACAATTTCGCGGCGATGTTTGAGCGCTCGTTGGCGGATGCGGCGCAGCAAAATCTGCTAAAAGAAAAAATCAAGGCGGAAACGGCGGTGCAGCCTATTTCGAAGAAGGAATTGCTTAAAAAATACCCGCCAGTCCAGAAAATCATAGATCTTCACGGCCACACCGGGGCGGAAGCGTTTGCGGTAACGGATCACTTTATCAAACTCTCGAAGGAACAAGGATTACAGACGCTGCAAATCATTGTGGGCAAAGGTCATCATTCGGAAGGCGATCCCGTGATACCAGGAATCGTCGAACAGAAACTTCTGGAGCTGCGAAAGCAAGGCATTGTACTCGAGTATGAATGGGAAAAAAAAGATAGGCGCAAAAGCGGTTCGCTAAAAGTATTCCTCAGTTAAGCAAAAAAAATTCAAATTGCGACTCTAATGGGAAAGTACATATTTTTATTTTGAAACTGATATGGTATAGTTATTGGCATGCAACCGTTTCACGAAAATAGGAGGAACAATGAGTAATAACAAAGGGTTTAGCAGACGGAATTTTTTACGAAACACCGCGCTGGGAATCGTAGGAACCGGTGTGGCGACCACAGGCCGTGTTTTTGGAGAACAGACCGAAAAAAAAGAGCCTGAACCTATAAAAATCAAAGCCTTCCGGACTCTCGGGCGCACCGGCTTCAAAGCCTCGGATATATCCAGCGGCGGACCGTCCAATGGTGCGGTATTGAATGCATTGCTGGATGCCGGAGTTAATTATATCGACACCGCGGAATCATACTCCCGGGGAGAATCGGAAATCGTGACCGGCAAGGCGATCAAAAACAGAGACCGTAAATCCCTCTTCATTACTTCAAAACTCCACATCAATGAAAATGAGAGTAAAGAATCCATCCTGAATCGGGCCCGCAAATGTCTGGAACGACTTGATACCGATTACCTGGATTGCATGATGATGCACAATGCCCCCACTATCAAAAGCATCAAATACGAACCTTTCCACGAAGCCATGAAAGTGTTGAAAAACGAAGGCCGCCTGCGCTATATTGGAATTTCCAATCACGGCACCACCCATGGCGCCGACGACAAGATCGACTCGATGGAGCAAGTGCTTCTGGCGGCGGCAGCCGATGGACGATTCGATGTGATGCTGCTGGTTCACAATTTTATCCAGAAAGAGATGGGTGAAAAAATATTGAAAGCCTGCAAAGAAAAAAATATCGGCGCCACGTTGATGAAAACAAATCCAGTGGGTCGCTACCTCAATATGAAGGATAGGATCGAAACTGAGGAAAAAGCAGGCAAAGAGGTTTCCCAGCGGATGCGCGAGGCATTTGACAGTCTAAAAAAGACAGCGGAGTTGGGAGACGCGTTCGTAAAAAAATATGATTTGAAGGACAGCGTCGAGATTCGCGCGGCAGCCACACAATTCTGCCTGAGCGATCCAAATGTGACGGCAGTCCTTGCCCGGTGCGCCACATTTGAGGATGTGGAACATTTCGTCAAACTCTCCGGCACCAATCTAGAGAATTTGCAGGCGAAAAAATTGGACGCGTTTAAAAACGGTCCCGGTAAACTGTATTGCCGCCATGCATGTGGAATTTGCGAATCCAGTTGCGCCAAAAAAGTTCCGGTCAGCACTATCATGCGCTACAACCATTATTTCGACGCCCAGGGACAGGAGAAATACGCCATGGAGAAATACGCCGCGCTCCAGACCAACAAAGCCGATTTATGCATCAACTGCGACGGCGCGTGCCAGGTTGCATGCCCCTACGGAGTTCCGGTACAGGGATTGCTGGCATTGGCTCATGGCCGTTTGATACTAGCCTGAAGCAATCGAGCTATTCAATATAACGGGGCCGGTCAAACGGCCCCTTCCCCGCCAATCATTAAAAAACATTCCCTATATAGTTTTTGAGTTAATATAAAAAGAAAAAACCTGATCCCCTTCATCTACGTATTAATTGACTAATGCTACGGAGGTATGTTTATGAAAAAAACTTTTTTTATATTACTGTTGATTTCTACGATCATGGTTTTCAGTATACCCCAGGAAAAAAAGGACCCGGACTTCAATCCCGAAGATTTTTCGTTAATTGAAAAAACCGAGGAACCGGCGCCCCAATTCAAGGCAGGCCTGGAATCGATCACAGAGAACGATTGCAAATCACTACTGACATTTTTATCCTCAGACTTTCTAGAGGGCCGGCAGGTGGCCAGCCAGGGATATGACATCGCAGCGGAATTCGCAGCCGCGATCTTTTCAAAACTGGGAGCCAAACCCGCAGGCGATCTTCCTCTCAAAAAGAGGAACAGCTACTTTAGCCGTTCTCCGGAAAAAAAAGAGAAACCCACCCGCAGTTATTTTCAGGACTTTCCGATGAAAGAGGTACTGGAAAGCGATGGGCAAATAGTAGTAAGACACGGCGAAGGGAGTAAAACCGAAACCAGGGCCTTTCTGCCCAATGTAGATTACAAATATTACGCCCGGGATAGCCATACCCTCGAAGCCCCGGTAGTTTTCGTAGGCTACGGCATTACAGAAAAATCGCTTAAAATCGACGAGTACAAAGGGATCGACGTCAAAGGGAAAATTGTGATGATGCTTACCGAAACTCCCGGGAGAAGCGACGAGAAATCGCCGTTCCAGCAGGGGGATTTGAAGAAAAAGTATTATCCCGAACGCAGGAATCACCACTCTTCAAATCCGAAAGTCGAACTGGCAAAAAAGAAAGGCGCGGTGGCAGTGATTCTGGTCGAGAATTCTCCTGAAATAAACGGTGATATCGCACAATCCATCATTGATTCCAGGAAAGTGAACGACGAACGCCCCATCTTCCCTGACGAGCGCCGACGGTTGTCTCTGCTGGAAGGCGGTAGCGCCATGCCCTGGGAAAATCTTCCGTCGATCAACATTTCACGCCAAATGGCGGACCAGATTCTCGAATTAGCCGGTAATTCCACTATCCAGGCAATAAAAGATGGCATCGAAAAAGATCTCAAGTCACGGTCCAAAGAGCTCACCGGCTTGTATCTGAAGGTCAAATCGACGGCTAAAACCCAATTGGTGCGCAGCCGCAATGTGCTGGCCTATATTGAAGGCTCGGATCCGGCGTTGAAAGACGAAGTAGTGGTGTTAGGAGCGCATCTGGACCATCTGGGCAAAAAGGGCGACTATATCTTCAACGGAGCCGACGATAACGGTTCGGGCTCGGTGGCGGTGATGGAGGTGGCGGAGGCTATGGCTGCCAATGAAATCAAACCCAAACGATCGGTGGTGTTCGCGTTGTGGACCGGCGAAGAGTCGGGCCTTCTGGGTTCCCGTTATTATGTGTCCAACCCTCCATTCCCATTGAAAAAAACCGTGGCTTACATTAATCTGGATATGGTCAGCCGTAACTGGACAAAAAAATCCTTCGAAAGAGCGTCGCGGATGTGGGGGATGACAATCCCCAAAGAGATGGAAGAAAAGATCGCTATTGACAATTTCATTTCCATCTCGTACGCGGCCGACTCAAAAGAGGCGTTCGCCGCCTTGAAAGGGAACAATCCATTTGTGGGTCTGCACCTCTATCTCAGAAAATCCGAAACCGCGTCGGGCGGAAGCGACCATGCTCCGTTCGCCATGAAAAAGATCCCCTGGATCGGTTTCTTCGCCTCCATGCACGACGATTATCACCAGCCGTCAGATACCATAGACAAAATCAACCTGCCCTATATGGTCAAAATCACCCGTCTCGCCTACCTGTCGGCCCTGCAGTTGGCAAATCAATAGCAGTGTAGGTTCCGCGCGTGCGGGCTGATTGTATGATTCGATGAGGAAAGAATCAAGGGCGCCTGAGAGGGCGCCCTCGATTTATGTTTGAATAGAATTGATTGTCTTAATTATTGACTGTCGGTAAGAACGAATAATTTTCGGCGTATTCGAGCATCTGCTGCGCAAAATCCATGGGATATTCAACGTTGACACCAGTGATATTCCCGTTCTCTTCCACTGCCACCAACCGGGGCATGATCAAACCGGAATAAGGAGCCACATGGAGCTTTTCATAGCGTTCAAGGATCTCTTTGTGAAGATCGTAATCGATTTTGACGCCATAGGTTTCCACCAGATTTTTCGCTGTCTCGTAATCGCCTTCGGATTTAACCCGCTGAATTTCTTTCAGCATTTTGCCAAAAATCTCGCGTAATTTCTGGTAATCAGTGACCACAAAATAGGTTTTGCCTTCCTTGATTTTTTTCTCGATCACATTCCCGTCTTTACCCAATTCCATCGCCCACCTGGCGATCATCTGGCGGTTGCGCATGTGGGTTTGCTCGATGTTGTCGCCCAATTTAACGCGAACCAACTGGCCAATCATACCGTTACGGATAGCTCTACTGTACTCGGCTTTTCCGGCATCCAGATTCGGGATCAATCCCAATTCCACCAGTTTCGGATCCATGAAATAATACAAAGCCACCAGGTCCGCCCGTGCCTCTTCGATAATCGAGGAGTAACTCTTCAGGGTTTCCTTGGGAGTTCCGACGCCCGGATTGATCTGACCGGAGCCGTGACCGATGACTTCATGCATATCTGTGTGCAAATCGCCGGTGATTGAACCATATTCCTTGCTCAGCTTTACCTCTTCCTCGGAATAGGCAAATTCTTCCAGCAAGCCTGAACCTTCGGAAAGTTTATCGTACGCATGCGTGATATTGCCCAGAGTGACTGACTTGGAGCCATGTGTTTTGCGGATCCAGTTGGCGTTCGGAAGGTTAATGCCGAGGGGGGGATTGGGAGCGCAATCGCCGCCCAGCGCCACGACCGTGATGACTTTGGCGCTGACGCCTGTGACCTCTTTGCGCTTGTGCTCGTCGGCAATAGGAGAATTCTCTTCGAACCATTGGGCGCTATCACTGATGGTCTTCGTTCTACGAGTCGCCTCTTCATCTCTGAAAGAGACCACCGATTCGAAGCTGGCCCGGAAGCTAAGGGGATCGCCATAGGTTTCGATGAAACCATTGACCACATCGATCCGGGACAAAATGTCGTTGGTCCACGCGATGCTATATTCATCAAATGTTTCCAGATCTCCGGTTTCGTAAAATTTGATCAATAGATCGATCGCTTTTTTCTGGGTCTCGTTCTCGGCGACAGCGGATGCCTTATTGAGCCAATAGACGATTTTTTCGATGGCGGGACCATAAAGCCCCCCCACTTTCCAGGTTTTCTCGACGATCTTGCCGCCCTCTTTTTCCAGGCGGGAATTCAAACCATAAGAAACCGGGGTCGGGTCATTTTTATCGATGATCTGATTATAAAAAGCCTCGACCTCTTTTTCCGTCATGCCGTCATAATAATTGTTGGCGGAAGCGAGCACCAGGTCTTTGGTGGGATCTGTGCATACCCGTTTGGCATCTACGGCCGGGTCGAACATAATGGGAGTGAGGAATGCTACCAGGTCTTCCACCTTTTCCCCCTCTGCCAGAGGAAACGCGCCTTCCGGGGAATTCTTCACCAATTCGGCGAAATATTCGGCCGGGAAATCCGGGAGAAACTTGTCTGTGGAATAATGATGGTGAATTCCGTTAGAGAACCATACTCTCTTTGTGTAAACGACAAATTTCTTGAAATTGTCGGTATTGCGGTCTCCGTTATAATGCTTGTAAATTTCCTCCAGTGTGCGACGGATCTTGAGATTATGTTTGTAGTTCTGATCCCAAATGATGTCTCTACCACTCAACGCGGCCTGGTACAAATAATAGAGCATCTCTTTTTGCTTGAGAGTCAGCTCGTCGAAACCGGGAATCTCGAAACGGCCAATTTTGATGTCGGCGAATTGCTCGGCGAAATACTTGAACCCTTCGGTTTCCTGCCCTGCCGGAGCTTGTTCCTTTTCACATTTACCACAATTCATTAAAACCACCATACAAATTAAAATGATTAACAATGTAATTTTCTTCATAGTCCTCCTCGATACAGATATTTCCCCGGTGGCACTCGGCCGGGCAACAGATAACCGGGAAAACATGTGAATCACCAGAAATTTTAATGAGCGGAGCCATCAGTCGTCTAAATACCCATAATCGTCCCGGTACAGATAATTGTAGGCCATTGAACCGGAAGGGTTTTTTACTTCATTGTCCTCAGATTTGTTCTCTGGTGCCGGAACCTGACGTTCCTCGCGGTTCTCATCTGTATTTTTTCCGTCCATTGGCTTCATTTGGTCGCTCCGATCATTTCACCTCTAACCCACAATTGTAATCCTCCAGGCTTTTTTTTTCAAGTAAAAAAAAAAGCCCCGGGATACGATCCCGGGGCCATGGGTTGATTTCGCGATTGCAAAACGCCTTTTGCGGCGTTTATATATGGTTATCGTCCGCGAATACCTTCAATTCTTTTTTAACCTTTTTTCCCTCTTTTTTCGTTTTTTCCCGCGCCTCGTCCGCGCGCTTCCCCATCTCGTCGTCATCGAAATAAAACTCATACCCTCTGAAACGAGGGATTCCGTTATGCCATTGACCTTTCGAAGGCCCGGTAGGAAAATCTTTCATCTTCAAGAAATTGAAGCCGCGGAATCCTTTCGCGTCCTGTAGTTCAGCCTTCATCGTTTTTTTTGTCTTGTGCCTGACGACCGTGAGCTCCACAGTTTCCCCTTTCTCCATTTCAGAAATGATTTTTATGGCGTCTTCCGGTCCCTTGACCTCGGCGTCTCCCAGTTTGACGATCACGTCCCCTGACTTGACTCCCGCCTTTTGGGCCGGACTATCCTCTTCCACCGTCAACACGAGAGCCCCTTCGCCGGCCTTGACATCAAAATATTCCGCCAGATCGTCATTCAGCTCCTGAAGACCGACTCCAAGATAGGCTCTCCGCTTAAATTCAAACTTGAAATCCCTGCCGTCCTTCCAATCGAAATCGAATTTTTTGATATTCAATTCCCCAATAGTAGCGGTTACCTCTTTTTTCTTGCCATCGCGGACAATCTTGACAACGGCTTTAGAACCGGGTTTGCTTTCTCTCACCGCGTCCACAAGGTTCGAAGGGCGACGGATCTTTTCATCGTTAAAATACTGGATGACATCGCCTTTCAGAATTCCCGCCTTTTCAGCCGGACCGTCCTCTGTCACACCGGTCACAAGAACCCCGAAATCAGCGTTCAATTCCTCTTCCAGGCCATCCGGCAGCGGTTGAACCATCACTCCCAGGTGTCCCTCGCCATCTTGTTTTTCCGCCTTTGCAACAGTTGCGGCGCCAAAGATTATAATTGCCGTCACCAACAGAATGACCGGCACGCGACCCGATACATAATCTCTCATGCGTCTCATATATTTCCTCCTGTAATACTCATTGGATTTTCCGAAATCTATTGGTAAAGACACAGAAAATTCCCAAAAAGTTTTAAGGTGAATAATTTTTTTTATTTTGCCCGTTTTCGCACTCCGGTTTTCTGGTATAATATTTTTGAAAATAGTTGTCGATGAAAAAATAATACAGGAGCGAATATGTTTACCAAAATCGAAGACTTCATCAACCAATGGAAGATGGAAATGGATGCCACCGATAGACTCATGGCGGTTATGACGGACGACTCGCTCGCCCAAAAAGTCGCGCCCGGGCACTGGACATTGGGACATCTAGCCTGGCACATCACCCAGACAATACCGGAAATGGTGGCCCGAACCGGTCTCGATGTGGCGGGCCCCTCGGATCAAGATCCTATGCCGCGGCATGCAGACAAAATCCGCGCCGATCACCACAAAGCGGCGGATTCCTTGCTTGAGCAAGTGTCCAAAAATTGGATCGATGAAACGTTGCTGGAAGAGGACGATATGTTCGGCGAGCAATGGAAGCGGGGGATGACCTTGATGGTGTTATTGAATCACACCATCCACCACCGCGGGCAGATGACCATCCTCATGCGCCAGGCGGGCCTCAAGGTACCAGGTCTCTACGGCCCTGCCCGCGAGGAATGGGAACAATACGGCATGCCCATTCCCGAATATTGATCGAGAGATTCTTCACCGGCGGTTGAAATACTCCTTTATCCGCGGCTTGTGCAGATAAAGAATGACAATCGCGCCCACCACAATCCCGATGGGCACGAACAACAATGTCAGGGCGGCGTGGACGATGCTCGTCTGCCGCCCCCATTCCCTTGCTTTGATGATACCGATTGTACCGGCTGTGGACAGCACAATCTTGAGCAGCAACCACCAGATCACCATGATAAATATCATCAATCCGAGTCCGTATTCCAATCCATAGAGGAGATTCAATTTAGGAGAAACATACCAAAAAGCTCCGGCGATTCCCGCCAGTGCGAGACCCGCTGTGGAACAATGCCAGAATATCAGAAACTCCAAACCGCGGGGTATCGAGTCTCGATGATCGCCGTCTTTTGGTTGCCTCATTTTTGGCTCTCCCTCAAGCTATTTTTTGGGGGGATCTTTCTTGAATTCCAATTCCTGGAACCAAAAATCGCGATTGGGGATATCCACTTTCATCTCCGTCACATTCCCTTTCATATCGCGAATAAACTGCACATTCCCCTTGCCTTCCGGAATGAAGGAGAAAATCCGCCGCAGTTTTAGATCAAATGTATCATACTGCCAATATTCGAGATCCGAGGTCAACACCGGAGCCGGGGCAAAATCCAACACCAGTTTTCCCTTTTCCATTTTTACCACCGCGTCGCCATACATCTGGCAGGTATAAGTACCGACATAGTCTTCCAGGTTCACCGCTGGTGTTTTCCGCTTTTTTTTCTTTTCCACCGGAACTTTTTTCTCCGCTTCCGCCTGCCGTTTTTCCGCCTCTTTTGTCCGCTCCAGATAAAAGCGGCTCCAATCCTTTTCTTCCACTCCCATGTACACATCCAGGATCTTGTACATCAATACGGGCGGAAGGCCGTTAATACTATTGGTGAGAATCACCATCCCGAGCTTCATATCGGGGGCCATCGCGACGTAGGAAACCATTCCGTCCAATCCGCCGCCATGATTTACGACCTTGTGACCATGATGATCGAACAATTGCCAGCCCAATCCATAGCCGCCGAAATTTCGAGTGGGAAACATCCGTTTCGATCGTTGGCTCACGTTTAAAACCGTGTGAATCGACCACATCTCCCAGATGTTATCGTCGCTTAAAATCCTCTTGCCATCGTACTCCCCCATCGCCAATTGCATTTTCAACCATTGGGCCATGTCGTGCACATTGGAATTGATAGCTCCTGCCGACCCGATCTGAATGGAATTGGTATAAGGGACTGTCACCGTCCGTCCATCGGGCAACACCGAGTGTGGCGTGGCGACATTATCCCTACCATCGAGAGCCTGGGTTCCGATATTGGAATCCTTCATTCCGAGCGGTTCGAAGATCCGTTCGGCAAGAAAGTCACCCCAGGATTTTCCGCTCACCTTCGCGACGATCTCGCCTGCGACCATGAACATAATGTTGGAATACCCGAATTTAGACCGGAATCCATACGCCGGTTTCAAATATTGCGCCCTGCGAATCACCTCTTCTGTGGAATAATTGGTCTCATACCAGAGAAGGTCGCCGGAAAAGGTCCGCAATCCCGACCGGTGGCACAACAAATCGCGCACCGTCATCTCTTCGGTCACATACGGATCGTACAATTTGAAATACGGCAAATGCTCGCGCACCTTGTCATCCCAGGAGAGTTTCCCCTCCTCCACCAACAGCGCGATAGTCGCTGCGGTGAACGCTTTCGTATTGGAAGCGATGGCAAACAACGTCCGGTCATCTACAGCTTCTTCCTTCCCGAATTCCTTGACGCCATAACCTTTAGCCAGAACGATCTCGCCATCCTTGACAATGGCCACCGCCATCCCGGGAATTTTCCAATCTTGCCGCGCCTGCTCCAGATAGGCATCCAGAGCCCCAAGATCGACCTTCGATTCCTGCTGCCCCGCCACAACCAGGCCGGACAACGCTATCCAAAACGCTAACACCAGAGCTAAACGCCCCAATGCCTTCACACCTATTTTATAAGTTCTTATTGTATCCATACCCGCATTGTAATTGAAATCCCCCCCCATTTCAAGCTATAGAAAAAATGGAATAGACAAGTCATCTTCCCGAGCCCCTCCTCCTAATACGTTTGCATGAAGTGCATTAGGTCAGAGATAGCCTGAAGTTCAGTCAGAAAAATCGACAAAACAAATTGTACTGTCCTGTAATTCCACAACCAAACCGGGCAAATCGATTGAACGTTCCAGAATGGCTTTGTTATTTAATTCTACTGTCAAACAATTTGAGAATTTCTGGCGCATTCCTTTGGGAATGTGGAGCATCAATTTCTCTTCCAATTCATTGATTTTTACTTGATTTGAATCACGCAACCGGGTGAAGAATCCATCGAGCAAAGACTTCATCTCCTTCTTACCTATACCCAATGGATCGCATTTAACTCGTCTGTAATTACTTGCAGTTGTTCCAAGAGCCTCATCTTGCATCAACAGTGAGAGGGTACGGTTCAATTTATCTCCTAAAAACGTCCAGATATTGGTTTTTCCAGAACTTTCAATGGCTACTACCCATTTCTTCTCACACCATGGAAGACCATGAACTCGATTTCGTTCGGCATCGAGCCCATCGCGACCATTCTCGTCTAAAAAATCTGGATAATAATCATCAATCAATATCCTACCAACTTCGAGGGCAGTTTCTTTTGGCACATCATTTATTCCATAGACGGCCCATTTAGGAGCATTACCCGCTTGAGCCCTCTTAGCGATAACCTGCCGTGTTTTATGATTCACTTTTTCAGCCAGCCAATCAATACCCCCAAGAACAAATATAAATGGGACACTCACAGATTCTACAAATCTCTCGTCAAGAGTTCCTACTTGATTTTTCCCTTCAAGCACCTCATACATTGGCGCACTATCAAATACGGCGAATAATCGCCTCCAGTTCGACACAAGCAACTCTTTTTCAGTCGCCTCACCTACAACGAGCTCCCCTTCCACCCACCGGAGGTACTTCTTATCGACCATTGCATCAATCAATAAATCGAATTCATTCCGACTAATACCTGAAAAGCAATAAGCCCTACAAAAGGTCATCCAGATTTCTTCTCTAGTGACCCCATGATTTTGAAGACTCAGGCAAATAATTTGATGAGCAAGAATATGAAATGCTTTGCGCGGAAAATGAAACGCTTCAGATTCCTCTTTCAATCCAAGATTAACGACAGCACTAAGTACTAATAGGTCGGCCGATGAATTACAAATTCCCCGGAAATATTGGATAGTATCTTTACGACGGCCTGTTCGTCCTACCCTCTGCAAAAAAGAGGCCGGACTATTAAGGCTCCCAATCTGAATCACTCTATCCAATTCCCCAATATCGATTCCCAATTCAAGAGTGCATGTCGAAATAATCCCATTCAGCGCATCATCCGATTTTATCTGAATTTGACTTTCGGCTTTCTCCCGAAAGAATTTGCTGACGGAAGAATGATGAGTCCTGATTTTCAGTTCTTTTAGAGCGAAGGAACGTTCTATTTTTTTATTTATCTGTGCCGCGATTTGTTCTGTTTTATTACGGGAAGTTGTAAATACAATCGACTTTTTCCCATACAATAATTTTATCAAAACAGTAATGATATCCTGGTCGGATGTTTCCATCACCTGCCCATCAAGATCTCTATGAACATTATTCCAGAAAAGGAGAACCTTGAAATCTCTTTTCTTGTCTTTTTTTTTAACTGCGCATAAGCGCGCTCCAATATCACGCTTCCCGGCCAACCAGGAAAGCATTCTATCTGGATTTCCGATCGTTGCAGTCATGGCAATTCTCTGAAATGGATTCCGAATCCCATTTTCCAAACGTTCCAGAAGTGACAATAGGTGGCAACCCCGATCACCAAAGGCGAAGTTATGGGCTTCATCAATGATAACCACCTCCAGATCTTCAAAAAATTTTTGCCACCTTGCTTTTCTAAGTAATATCGCTTCCAGAGACTCAGGAGTGGTCAACATTACCTGAGGAGGAGATTTCATCTGTTCGACCTTCTCACTTTGCCCTACATCGCCATGCCATTTCACATACCGAAGTCCACACAATTCGGAATATTTTTCCACTCTTTGAGCGACATTGTTCAAAAGGGCTTTTAGAGGCGCCAAATATAAAATTTGGATACTATTTTTTTTATTACTTGCAATCCGCGATAGGAGAGGGAAAAAAACAGCTTCTGTTTTACCCCCTGCAGTGGGGGCCTCGATGATGCAATCGCCTCCTGTCAAAATATATGGTATTGCAATTTTTTGAATTTCAGTCAATCCGTTAAAGTTCTCTTCAATAAAAGAGATGATCCTCTGATCTAGTATTTCCCTAAAATTTTTTTCGACCATTTCAGGCTCCTTTAAATACCCCTAATATTAGAGTTCTCCGAGTCAAAACGTCTCAGATGTAGATCTCAAAAGATCATCCTGACTAACTCCGGGATTTTCTTCACACAGATCAAGGATATGAATGAATTCTCTCAACACCGGTCTTGGCCTCCGACTGACACTCTCATTCTCAAATGAAGTCCACTCCAAAATCAGCTTCTCGAGAAAATTATCGGATATCTTCTCTCGAGAATCCCAATCATAGGCCATTCCATGTATATCCCTCACTTTTTTTACTACAGACATTAGTCGCTCACGATTTAACCCTTCAAGTCTGATAACCGGCTGCCGGACGCTAACCTTCCCGCCCAGCGAGATTGGTTGGGCAACACGGTTGTGGAGAGCTTCGTAACTTCTTAGTCCAGCACGCTCATCATCAAAAAATGTATCCGTCCCCGTAAAAATCAACAAGCATCCGGGTAGATCATTTTTCCCGGTCTCATCAATTAGCAATCGCAGAGTTTCCAGCGCCTGTTCCCTCTGCCGGGTATGGGGGAACTTTCTTATCAATTCCAATTCATCGACCATACAAAGAAAACCATTGAATCTACTCTCGCTGATCAGTTTCAATAGCGCTCGTATTCTGGGAAAAACCTGGTTAGCCTCGAGATATCCACGAATCCCTATATCATTCAATACTTTGGTTGAGATAGAGCGACTTCCGCTTAACCAAGCAATTACGCTTGATGCCGTTGCATGATCCCCGCTCATTCGAGCTCCATAGAACGCATTGACAGCCACCGGGTAGCAAGGTTCGATATTTCCGATATCAGCCAATTCAGATTCTATTTTTGCCTTGACTAAAGGAATTAGATCTCGCTTCGAAGCTTTGTCAAAGGGATTCAAACCTTCGAGTTTTGCTGTTTTCTTATGAATTGCCAGAAGCCAGGATTCCAGAACATCGGTCAAAGCACTGGAATCCCGTTTCTCAACGGTCCGGATTCCATTTAGTATGCCAGAATAGAACAAAGGCAAATCCGATAACGGTTGATCGGCACTTATATTAATTAACGACACGACATATTCATGGTCGAGAGCATACTGACGGAGCCAGGAACATAAAAAAGATTTTCCTGAACCATAAGGACCACGAATGAACTTAAATGCCGATTTCAAATGGCTGATTTCAACAAGCAAATCTTTCAAATGTTCGAGTGCGATTTCTTGCCCCACCATTAAGCGGTCAAGATTATTTTCTGGAACTACGCCATGCCTCAGAGCATCTATCACATCCCGGGCCGATTGCAAATCTAAATCCCCCGGAGCATCTTTCCTGTTCCCGACCCATTCATAAATATTGATACTCTTACCACTTCTCACCCGGATAGGCAAGGAGTCGGCCTTTTTCAATTTTGCAACCATTTCAGCCATATGCGCTTTGGTTAAAAACCATTCAAAACCATGGTGGCATGACGCACGCTCTATTTCATGCTCAGTGAGCGACTTTGTTTCTTTTATCAAAGCCAGAATTACCTGCTCATCCAAATCGAGTTCAGGATAACCTCTTTTGATATCATCGAGACCAGGTACAGGTGCAGGAGTTATATCAGGAACATCCAGTTGTTCAATTCCAGATATTCCATGTACATCATTTCCTGACGGTGCAGAATCCTGGATATTTTTCAAATCTCCTAACTCATCCTGAGTATATGTTTCCATAAAATTCATTTTTGCCCATTCAATAAGACGGTCAACTAATTCTTTTTTAACTCCAGAAACCTGAATTCCAAACTTCTTGCATATATTATAAAGCTCAATTCTCCGTAACTTATTGAGCATTGAGCGCTCAGAATAAATACTATTTATCAATTGGATAATTTTAATATCTTTTGGACCACTTGATTTCAGATTGCTTGATGATAAGATATCATATAAATGATCATTAGAAAATTTTTGCAAAAATAGCAGTAAAATTTCAGGGGCGAGTTCTCTCTCTTCCGGTTCTTCTGGTAAGGTTTTTTCTGGAGATTTGTGGTCGCTATCTTCCAGATCTTTTTTTTTGTCAAAAAACTCAATCAAATTGCCAATCACTTCAGATTTCAAACCGCTTATCTGGGCTTTTGCTTCTCGCGCCAAATTCCTCAATTCATCAATATGTAAATGTCCAAGCGCCTCTCCTGGAGGTACCAATGCATTCAATATCCGTTGAATCAATTCATCCTTGTTTCCACTTGTAGGCAATTTTGTTTTCTCCAACACATTTTGTATTTGCGGCTTTTGAAAGTGGGTGAGGAGTCTCAAATAAGCATCATCCGTCAATTCAATTCCCCATGCTTGCTTGATATGCAAGGCAACCTCATCAGACAGAAGGTAGTTATCTTCATGAATTAGAACCAAACCTGTTACTAATAAATGATTGCGGGCATCAATATATGCATTTAAAGAATTGGCATTGGGATTGATTTCAGGATGATGCTCAAGTAAAAGATGCTCTCTAGTCCAAATCGCGAGTTCTTCTCGAAGTGATTGTAGCAGCAAAGCTTCACTTCGTTCGACAACATCGTCTTCCCACGCAGTCTTTAGAACTTTTAGATAGAGCTTATAATCCTTTTCTTCTGAAAATCCTTTACCTGATTCAGCTCTATTTATCAGTTCATTTGTTTCAGCTATCACTTTTTCCTGGAATCCTTCAATCGGGCAAGAATAGTTGCGAGCCTCAAGAAGAATTTTCAAAAAAGAATAAGTCGGGGGCTTGGCAGGCGCTAAAACTTTCCCAACATATGTTAATGAATTAAGCGCTTCTGAAACCTCCTGGATTACGACACTACGTGGCAATCTCAAATTGATTGCCTCATCCATTTTATCTGTCGATATTTTATCGAGAGAAGTATCGGTATAATGTTCTAAAATTTCAGTTGTTTTCATTAATAAGCCTCCAAAAGATTCGTTTCCAAAACCAAACTGAAAAAAACCTCTTATTCCAGTTTTACATTCCAATTAATCTGCAAAAAAATTATTGATTTATTTAAATACAGACCATTCTAGGTCCGGCTAAATCAAATTTGATTTGAAAGATCGAAAAAAAATTAACATATATAAATAAAAATAACAAGTCTGGAGAAAAGAAAATTACAATTTTTCTCGATTTTTCCAGAATAAGAATAAACTTTTCCCCATTTAATACGAAGGGATCGTAGCCTGGGAGCAGTTGATCAGGGAAGCCTGGCCATTCATGGAGGATGAGGGTTAGGTTTTCGTCGAGTTGGCGTCGGGTGGTGTCATTTATTTGGCCAACATATTTAATGAAACGGCGATTGTCGATGGCGCGGATCTGGTCCGCCAACATGGGGCAACATGGCATCGAATCCTCCGGCATCAGTTGTGAAACGCGCGGAAGATATCGCAGTTTACGTAAAGAGTGTAGCAGTTTTCGTTGAGAGTGTAGCAGTTTGTCTTTAGAGTATCACAGTTTTTCTTCAGGGTGTAGCGGTTTGAATTGAAGTTATCGCGGTTTATCTCCAGGGTGTCGCGGTTTATCTCCAGGGTGTCGCGGTTTTTTCAAAGTGAGTCGCAGATTTTGTAAGAGGTGTCGCGTTTTTCTCGAATGGTGAAAAAAAACGAATAAATCCTGCTGAATGACGACACCCACCAAATAAATCACGAACAAACCTGAATTGATATCTCCCGCTTCCCCAGCGAATCCCGCTTCGCCTCCTCCATTTTCCAGAGGGAAAGCTCGTTCCTCTACCCTGCCTGCTAAATTTTTAAAAAAATAACCTTTTTTGTCAAATATTTATTATGAATCGGCAGCCCATCAAAACTGACCCATTTCGACGCTACAAATACAATGTCAAAAATATCATCGATGCCCTTAATGGTCTTTTTTCCCGAGGGATTTCCGGGCGGAGCGGCGATTGATTTCCTTCAGGAATTATGATATTAATGAGGATTGGATACAATGTCGTCTGGCAGCGAATGTAATTGACGGGTAACGAAGAGCGAGGAAAAAACATGACACCCAGAAAAAAACATAGAATCGATAAAAGTGAATCTTTGAAAGAGTTGAAGGAAATTTTGCAGGAAGATCTTGAAGAGAATCTGCCGGGCAAAGGATTGTTGGCCTTGAGCAAAGCAGAGAAGTTCCGCATCCTGATTCGCCTCTCCATTTCCATATTTTTGACCGTCATCCTCTACATCTTCAATGTTATTTATAACCTAAAAATGCTGTTGTTAGCCATCTCTCTCTTTATCCTGGTTGAATTCATCCGGGTCACCTACATCACTAAACGCATCCCCCCATCGGACTGATCCACGCCTCTTGACACGATCCGAGCTTCGAGACCGAGACAGGGGTGGCTATCGGTTTTCGCGATGTGAGCGAGCCCTGGGACGTACGTCGATTGGAACAATCAGTGATTAAAAAATAGCAATAGGCAGTTCTGCGGACTCCGGGCCCTGGAGGCGCGCAGAACTGCCCTTCTCTTGCCTATGTTTTGGTTAATTGGGTTTCGTGACTTTATCTCTTGATTGCCGCGGCAATCGCATCACGCGATTTGCGCAGTTTCACCAATTTTTCCTGCTCTTCTTCATTCAGCTTCCCCTCTTTGGTCTCCAACTCATCGATGAGGGTGGTGACTTTTTTGAGTTTCAGCTCCAATTCTTTTTGTCTTTGCGTATCTTTCAACTGTTTCTTTTCTTCGAGCGAAAGCTTCCCACCCCGCGTTTTATAATGAATCATAATTTGATCTTTAATCTGATGAGCCTTTTTCCTGAGATGATCGAGCTCCTCTTTTTCTTTGGGGGTGAGCTCCTCCCCTTTGTCTTCCAATTTTTTTATTCGAACATTATATTCTACAAGAAATTTTTTGTACTTTTGGATCTCCTCGTTGCTTTTAGTAGCGGCTTCTCCAACCGATCCGAGCTTCAACTCCAAATTCGGAGTATAAGCTAACGAGTACTCTCCTTTTTTCAACATAATCTCAGTTTGCATCGCAAACGATTCAGATAAAAGCTTTTGCGTCATCTCCCAGATAATACGGCCGGAGGAGGTCTCTGTAATGACAAGCTTGACGATATCTCCGGCTTCGCCTGCGGCTCTCATCTCCAGGATATGATTTTTGTCTTCCTTCTGGATAATAGTCTTTTTAACCAGAGAAACCGGCGGCGCAATTTCTGAATTGCCGTTTAACACACCGGCAGCGCCCACGCTAAATCCGGTGATGATGAGTAATACCCCCAAAACACAGGCACCGACAAATCCTTCAAAGGAATGTGTGCCTTCTTTTTTCATGTTTATAATTCTCCTTATACGATTTAATAACTTATGCTGATTTTTGGCCAGTTTCATGGCGAATATCGCTCGCTGGTTCCCCCAGGCGTGGACATTGGCCAGAGCCCTGGCAAACTGAAACGTGTCCCCCATCAATTCTACCGCCATATCATCCGAGCAATGCTCCCGTTCCTGGCGAATGAGGCCTGAAATCCAATGGACCGCCGGATGATAGAAATAGAAGATATCCACAAATCCCTGAAACATGTTGACCAGGTAATCGGAACGCACAATATGAGCCAATTCGTGTGCCAGCAAGGCCTCTACTTGTTCTTGGGGCAATCCGCTCAACACCCCCACTGGAAACAAGATCACCGGTTTGAGATAACCGATGGTCATGGGAACCTTCGCCAGGAGCGATTCCTTCAATATGACAAATTTGGGCGACCCAGCGCGATGGCAAAGCTTGTTCAACCGTTCTTGCCAGAAATCCGACGCAAGGGACAGGCTTTTTGTCTTGAGGCGTCGATTGTATAGCAGGCCTCCGGCCATTCGCCCAATCAGAAAAACGACTCCCGTCACCCAGAGAAACACCACAAATTGCATATGACGGTCAGCCAGGCGTTTGAACAACAGCCAAAGGGAGGCGGCATCGGGGGATGTTGAGGAACCGGTAATGGCCGCCTCTACAGTCCCTGCCGGAATGACGGGAGGGGCGCCTAAAGATTGGAAAACAACAATAAAGGTTATGGTTGAAATAATCACCGCAAACCCCAATGCGACGATTCCGGCGGTGTATTTCCATTGGGATGACGCTCCGTTATACACTTTGATGACTGCAAAAAGCACGATCGCCAGTGCGGTCAATTGCCAGAAGGAGTGGATGATTGTCCATCCCAACGCCTGAATCGCAGGACCGGTAAACAAACCCTCAATGATCGTCGCCATGTTCCCTCTCCATTTGATCCAGAAATTCCCTGATCTGATCGATTTCTTCCTTAGACGCCTTATGATTGCCCAACGCCTGCATCACCAAATTCATGGCGGAACCGCCGAACGCGGTGTTCATGATCTTATCGAGAAGCGCCTGTCGGGTTTTTGATTCCTCGACGGTTGTCCGGTAAAGATGACTTCTCTGGCTGTCGTCCCGGTCGAGCAAACCTTTTTCGTTCATGATCTGCATGATTTTCAGAGTCGTTGTATAACCGACCGGCCGGATTTCATTGAGTTTTTCGTTTACAAACCGGACAGTGGACGGCCCGAAACGCCACAACACCTGGAGTATTTCCAACTCCGCCTCAGTCGGCCTGACATTTTCAAATTCCGCCATCGAATATCTCCTTAATTTACGAACCGCATCGTAATACGAAGCCGTTCGTATACAATTATATTTAAAAATTTCCTCCTGTCAACTATTTTCTACGAAAAACTTCGTAATTACAAATAATTAAAAAAAAAGCCCCTCCAGTGGAGGGGCTTTTTATAACTTTGATTTTCCGGTATCGCCGGATCGTTAACGATTGTCCATTACCCGGAAAATCACTTTTTTTAATTTTCGTTATTCGTCGTTGGGATCGCTCGACGGAGGGCCATTATCGATCGGAGTGGTGGAAGCCATTTCCAGATGGGCGAAATCGACGAAAGAATTGACCACGACCGATGTCACCCACTCGCCTTCCTGATGGCTATTATCCGGCGAAACGATATCGATACGCGCGATGAAACACGGTTCGGAGCCGTTCTTACCATCATCATATAAGGTCAGGAAGTTTTCATGAACGATCACCTCTTTGGCATCCGTAAAATAGGTCGTCAATTGCTGAACGATTCTGTCCTTGATGAGCGAATGGCTCAGGAGGTCGCCCGGTGAGATCGGCGTAGCGGTCACTCCCATCCAATTCCACATCAAGAACTTGATGGCGCCGCCGGTGCCCAATCCCATGTTCACGCGGCTATTCCCGATGACAGGGATACCCGCTAATTTGCGGCCATTCTGGATGGTGACCATTTTGCAAAATTCCTTTTCCTTTCCGTCATCGAGAGCCATCATTTTAAATGTGGTGACATCCAACTGCGTCATCCCTCCGGCAGGAGACAAGCCGAGAGCGTTCAAATGATTCTGGCAATAGAGCGCCGCCTGGGATTCCGGGATGAGTCCCGGAGTGTCCTGTTCGCCTTCCATATCAGCCATCCCGGCGCTGAAGGCTATCTCGCCGGTGGTAAGGCCGATGATACAAATCCCGGTTTCATCGCCATTTTTTGTGTAGACCAACATGTCGGAAGTTGACATCCCGGAATTTAGAGTGTAATTTCCGCCAAGACCGCAATGAGAGAAGATCTTGTCCGCCAACGCTTTACCTTCGGTAATACTCAAGACAACGCCATTATGATGATATATAGCGGTAAACGGGCTGAGGTCCTTATCGGTATAATTACTGGAGAAAGTCACTATCGGAGGCGTACCGGCAGTCAAAAAAGTAGCCATGATACAACACGTTACCAAAAGGCACATTGATTTAAGCATATTTTTTTTCATAGCTCACCCCCTTTTTATTGGTAGAAAACCCACAGCCACCGGTGATTCTGCGGAGGATCCGCGCACCACATCATCCAATAACGGTCCCAGAAAGAGGGCGGCCACATAACGACGGCTCCCCTTTCAATCAGATGAGACCAGGGCCACGGCCACCACCAGATACGGGCACCATGACGCCAGAT
>JAHELQ010000276.1 GCA_024644125.1 Candidatus Aminicenantota bacterium
TCAAAAAAGAACTGCAGAAGCCGTCGCCCGCACACTCCCAAAAAATCCTCGCCCGCCTGGGCGCCCTCTGCGCGAAGGCAGATTCGTTCGCCTCTCTCGGCGCAGGCAGCGTAGCATCCTCTCATCTCTCCATCGACGCCGCCATCTACAAAAAAGTCTGGCCCGAAGCGGCCAATCTCCGCAAAAACGGTTCCCTACTCCGCGCGATGCAAAAGATCATCTGCCCAATCACCGCCATCCACGGCGACTACGATCCCCACCCCGCAGCCGGAGTCGAGATTCCCCTCGCCAAAATCACCCCCGAATTCCGCTTCGTCCTCCTCCCCCAATGCGGCCACACCCCCTGGCTCGAACGCCACGCCGAACAACCCTTCTACCAAACCCTCGAGAACGAGCTCAGCCTTCAATCGAGATAGATTCCTTGTTCCTTATCCCAGCGAATCTCCCAAGATAGCCAATTGTCATTATTGACACTTTCTTTGATTGAATCGAAGCAGTCTCGTTCGTGGGTCAGGAGAAGGATTTGATAGTCCGAGAACTTTTCGAAAAGTAGGTCGGCGAAGCGTTTTCGATGGTTGGAATCGTAACTCGATATGACGTCGTCCAGGATGAAGAATTTGTTTTGCTTGTTGAAGGCTTTTACGGACGTGAGGAAAAACGCCAGCCCCAGACAGTTTAGGTGGGACTCGCTCAAGTATTTTTGAGGCGGCGAATGGATCTCGTCATAGAATGAATATTCGAGGGTGATTCCCTGGAGTTCTTCACCTTTTTCGATAGGAACCAATCTGAATCCCGAAACCGACTCGCCGGGATTCATGAAGCGGTAGTAGCTGTCGATGTCCGACGAAAACCGGTCGAGAAACGCTTCGAGGGCCTCCTGCTGTTTTTTGACAAACTCGCTGTATATCGCCTGCATCGACCGCTGCTGCTCTAACAAGACGTGTTTTTCCCGGGTCAGTTTACATATAGTGAGATAGGCCTCTTTGGTGAGCAGGATTTTTCGTTGTATTTCGAACTTCACATCGCCCGCACGTTGTTTCGAGAGAGCCAGGGCTCGTTCCTTGCAGAAGGAAGAGATCCGTTCGAGAAGCGCTCGATCGATGCTGGCTTCGACGGGATCTATCAGTTTGGAAGCGGGCGATAGTTTCTTCAACGCCTGCTGGTCGATGAGCGTGAGCGACCGCTTCAGATGTTCGAGATCGGACTCCAATTGGCGATTGTCATCATGTTTGATGTGTTGTTGCTGGAGAAAGGAGTCAATCTTTTGCATCGGCAGCTTCAATTCTTCGCGCAGGGAAGCCTGAGATCCATCGAGGGCTTCCTTCTCTTTTTTGAAGCTGCTGAGTTGCCCGATTCGTTTATCGATGTCATCTTGCAACCGCTTCCGCGATTGAGGTTGCAAACACAAGGGGCAAGCGTCGTCGGTGAAACTATTGTTCCGTAGTAGACGCGAGCCTTCGTCGAGCAACCGCTCGAGAAGAATTTTACTCAATTGCTCGATATCCCCTGCAATTTTATTAAATTGCCGATAATATTCTCTGTATAGTTTATCGATCTCTTCCAGAGCAGTCTGGGTAGCGATGGTCCAATCGGCCGTTCTATTGTAGAACGACCCAAGCTCGAGGATTTCACGGTCTTCCGGTTGTTTCACGGCAGCGAGAATCGCTTCGATGTCCGCGATCGATCTCATCTTCAGATCGATCTTCAATGGAGCGATCACTTCATCCACCGCTTCGACGAACTGTGCTTCGGATGTGACGTTGCGCCCCAGTTGAGCGATGATCTTTTGCTGCTGAAGGTTGATGCTGTCGTCGTAGTTCCCCCTCTTGAATTCCCGGCTCAATTCCCCGAGGCTTTTCCGCAGAACATCCCTGGTTTTGGATACCTCCGAGAAGCCGATAATCTCCGATAGAGTATCGAGTTTCTCCTTCTTGGGAGACTGGATGAAATCCGCCAAATCCCTGAAGCGAAGAATCAGATTCTCTTTTCGCGATTGATCGAGATACTCTTCCAGCTCCGGCGAGCCATCGCCGTATTCAGATTTGAGCGCCCCCTTCTTGAAGAATAAACTCCTGGCGGTAACCGCGCCTGAATTGCAAAACTCGACCGTCACCGAGGCGGGATCGCCTTCATCGAGAAAAATATTGCGCATCGCTTCGAGTCCTTTGCGCCCGATCTCCTCCGTCGCTAAATGGTCGATCTTGTCTTCGTAAAACCACTCCAGCGCGTCAGCAATACTACTCTTGCCCGAGCCGTTCTCGCCGAAAACCAACAGCGAGTGTCCGTCGAGATCGAGCTTCAATTCTCCTCGGACACCTCTCAAACCCCGGATGACGAGGCTCTTAATCTTTGTCATCGACCGCTTCCTCTCTCAATTTAAGCAAGGCGTTGCCCAAATGCGTCGATGAGAGCTTGCCCTCTTTATACAGCACGACTACAGCATCTGCGACATCCCCATCAACGCCCGAGATCCCGCTCACATTATCGAAAAAGTCATCCAAAATCTCTTTCCCGTTCCGAATTTCTGCAACCATCCGTCATCCCCTCCTCTCGAAGAACGCCCAATCGATGTCCAACTCGATCTGGACATCGTTTTTCAATATCTCAAAACCAGTTTTATTGTTGCAAATGGGATACACCCCGTAACGCTTCACAAAATCCAGGATGAAATAACTTTCGAGATCCTCGATCCGGTAATCCCACACCTGCCGCAACATTTCAAAATTGATATACGTAAACAGTAATAGTTCCAACTTCCGATAATTCACCAATCCCGGATTCCCCGATTTTCCATCATAATGATCGCTCAACCGCTTGCCGATGCTATTGGTCCGCTTCTCGCTCATCCCAATATAAATCAACCGCGACCCGCCGAAAGGGTATCGAATCTCAGTCTCCGTCAGACTAATAAAATACAGCCCCGATACCCCCGACAAAAGCTTCACATTCCCAGGCTCAAACGCCATCGCCTCGTCAAAAAAAATCCTCACGGTTTTCATCTCTTCATTGTAACCTCACTTCCCCGGTGATTCAAGCGCCACGATGATAAAGATGAAACTCTGCCGCGAAAGACAACAAAAATCGTTTATCTTTGTCATTTTTTCCCCAAATCCAAACCATCGTACTTATTATCGAGCCATCGCTCAACGAAAATATGAGTCAAGCCAGCAACGAATCATCCATCGCCGAAGCAGAATTCGCCAAATTGCTTTCATTCCTCCGATATTCCCTCGTGGGCAAAAGAAAAATGGCACCCAACGCGAGCCAACGGGAGAGTAAGTGCTTCTGGCGAATGCCGGATGATGGGGATTATCATTAAAAATACTTTCACCGGGAGCAGATTACATTCGATCGCGAGAAACGGATTACTTTTTGGCGGGAAACGAATTATTGCTGCCTGGAAGGGACGATCGCCTCTCGTTGAGCGGGTTTGGATGGTTAGTTGCCGGTTTCGCTGAAGATAGGGATGGCGGTGGCTTTCAGTGGGGAGCACGTATTTGTCCGATGCGAGGGATAGGCGGAGAGACGCCTCAATTTTTCCGGGTGTCCAGGATTTGGCCGGCGATGATGAGGTCGATGGGAGATGTGATTTTGATGTTGTCCGGGTGGCCGGGGACCGAGGCGATTGGGGCCAGGTGGTATTTCAGCACGAGGGAGCAATCGTCGGTGGCGGTGAAATCGTTGTCTTCTTTTGCCAATCGATGGGCTTTTCGAATCACCGGGAGGCGGAACCCCTGGGGAGTCTGGACCCGGCGCAGAAGCCTCCGATCCGGGATTTCCATCACGAGATCGTCTTCATCCAGCCGGGCGATGGTATCGGTTATCGGCAACGTCACATCCACCGCCGAAAAAGTATCGAGGTGGTCGAGCACGGCGACGATCAATTCCGCTTCCACAAACGGCCTGGCGGCGTCATGGATCAACACCTTCAGGAATTCATCTCCGGCAGCGGCGATTCCTATCGCCGATGATTGCTGCCGGGTGGCGCCTCCGGGCAGGATCTGTTCCAATTTAGGGAGGTTGAACGGTTTGAGCAACGCTTTGGTACGGGCGACAAAATCCGCATGTGTGACAAGGAAGATGGCGTCGATGCCGGGATGCCGTTGAAACGCTTCAAGGGTGTGAACCAATATTGGTTTACCTAACAATTGAAGAAACTGCTTGGGGACAGTCTTATCCAACCGGCTTCCGCTTCCGCCGGCAAGGATTATCGCCAGATTTTTATTCATGGAATTATTATACCATTTTTTTCCGCTATAAATTAAACACGAGGTTTGATTCTTCTTTAGAAATCAGGGTTAAAATATTTGACAGCAAGCGGATTAAATGCTAAAATTTAACGTCGATTTACGATCATTCTGGAGGAAGAAATGAAAAAAGGTATACATCCTGAGTATGTCGAATGCACTGTTACTTGTTCTTGTGGAAGTGTCTTCAAGACAAAGGCGACCGTCAAGAGTATCGATATAGAAATTTGCAGCGAATGCCATCCCTTCTATACTGGTAAACAGAGATACGTCGACACAGAAGGAAGAATCGAGAAGTTCAAGAAAAAATATGGCTACAAAGAACAATGAGAAATTATTTTCTTATCTAGAGAGCCTACACAAAAAATATCAGCATATATCGGACCAGCTCAGCGATAAGGAAGTAATAGACAACCATAAAAAATTCAGGGAATTGTCGAAGGAACTTTCAAATCTGAAACCCTTAAACGACAAGTACGCTGAATTTTCCAGAGCGAAAATCCAGCAACAGGAGACTAAAGAACTCCTGGAGCTGTCCGATGACGAAGAAATGAAGGATATGGCGCTGGAAGAAATCGACCAGTTGAATAAAAAATTGGAAGAGCTGGAAGATGAGATTAAAATTCTAATGGTGACCGACGAAGGTGAAGATCGCCGGAATGTGTTTTTGGAGATCCGTGCCGGCGCCGGTGGGAATGAAGCGTCCTTGTTCGCTACCGATTTGCTCCGCATGTATACGAGAATCGCGGAGCGAAGAGGATGGAAAGCGGAGGTCATTTCCACCACCTATTCCGCTATCGGCGGCATCAAAGAGATCATTTTGCATATCAAAGGCGACAAGGTCAACCGCTACTTAAAATTCGAAAGCGGCGTCCACCGGGTTCAGCGCGTCCCCATTACCGAGTCCAGCGGAAGGATTCACACCTCCACCGTTACCGTGGCTGTCATGCCGGAGGTGGACGATGTGGAGGTGGAGCTCAATCTCAAGGATATCCGTATCGATACATTCTCAGCTTCGGGTCCCGGGGGCCAGCACGTGAACAAAACCCAGTCCGCCATCCGTGTCACCCATTTTCCAACGGGCATCGTTGTCTCTTGCCAGGACGAAAAATCCCAACACAAAAACAAAGACAAGGCATTGAGCGTCTTGAAGGCGCGGCTCTACGAATACGAGCAGGAAAAGCAGCATGACGACATCGCCAACGCCCGCAAATCCCAGGTGGGAACCGGCGACCGTTCAGAAAAAATCAGAACCTACAATTTCCCGCAGAGTAGAGCCACAGACCACCGGATCAAAGGACGTAACTTCAATATCGAAACCATCCTCGACGGCAACTGCGAAGACATGTTCAACGATTTGATCGAAATTCACACCCGTAAAGCCCTGGAAGATAAATTCGAAGCCATTATCGCCTAAGTGCGTTATTCGGACCTTTATCAAAACGCGTTAAACCGGTTGGATTCCCCCGAATTGGCGGCGGATGTCTTGTTGCTGATCCAGAAATCGTTCAACTTGACCGCTGTGCAATATTGGATTCAGAAAAACGAGACGATACTCGATACCAGCGGCATCAGGAAATTCTACCGCTATTTGAATCGTTTGATCCGCCATGAATCCCCGGCTCATATATTCAAGGAAAAAGAATTCTATTCCCGGCCCTTTTATGTTAATAAAAATGTTCTGGTCCCCAGACCGGAGACGGAACTCCTGGTGGAGGCGGCGTCATCGTTGCTGCCAAAACCCGGTAAAATCCTGGATATCGGCGCGGGAAGCGGGGTAATATCCATCACTCTGGCGCTGGAAACCGGATCCACGGTCATTGCATTGGAAAAGAGTCCCAAAGCCCTTTATGTTCTTAAAAAGAATATCCGCCGCCATAACATCCGGAACCTGGTATTCCCGACAAAAGGGGACCTATTCCCAATTACGTCCGAAGGGAGGTTCGATCTTGTGATATCCAATCCCCCATATCTGGCTGAGGATGAATGGGATTCACTTCCTCCGAATGTCAAAAATTACGACCCCAGGGAGGCTCTGGTAGCAGGCGCCACCGGATTGGAACTGATCGAGGAGATCATCACCCGCGCGCCGGGATTCCTTGCTCCCGGCGGTTGTGTTTTGTTGGAAATCGGATACACCCAGAAGCCGGCCCTGGAGAAGATACTCAAACGTAATCTATATAGCGACATCCGGTTCGTGAACGACTACAGCGGAATTCCGCGAGTGGCTGTCGCTTGTTGGAGTCAGCGATGAGAGTTCTTTTGGTCAACCCCTATATTTATGATTTTACCGCCTTTGATCTGTGGCTCCGCCCGTTGGGTTTGCTTTATATCGCGGGAGCGCTTCAGGAGTTCTCGGATGTGGAGATTTCCTGGTTGGATACCCTTGATAGGTATGGCGATGCCCAATCTCCAAAATCCCGTCCGGATGGCCGGGGTAAGTTTCATCGGGAATTTGTGGATAAGCCCGCCATTTACCAGAACATCCCCCGCCATTACGCCCGTTACGGCATACCGCTGGAAGCGTTCGATCAAAAAGTGGAAGAGCTCCCTGACGTTGACATTATTCTGGTCACCACCCTGATGACCTATTGGGTGGACGGCATCAACTTCACCATCGAACGCTTGAGACAGAGATTCCCCCGGGCGACAGTGGCGCTGGGAGGCATGCTGCCGACATTGGCGCCGCGGGAGGTAAAAAGACAGGTACCCGCCGACCTGTATTTCGCCGGCTACGGCGAACGGTCCATCCTGGAATTCCTGGGGAAAATCGGCGCAACGATATCCCGGTTCCCGGATTTT
>JAHELQ010000277.1 GCA_024644125.1 Candidatus Aminicenantota bacterium
TGATCCACATGGAGAGGGTGGTGTAGGGTTTGCTTCTGAGGATGACGGTGATGGTGTTGTGCTCGCTGAGCTCGATGGTTTTTTGGATTTCCGGATTTTTCCGGTTGAAGTCGTTGGGCTCCATGAGGGATTGGCCGTTGAAGAGGACGTTGCCGCTGGTGACGCGGTGTTTGTCATTGGATTCGCCGTTGAAGATGGTGATGGTTCCCTGCTTCACGTAGACGGGGCAGTCGAAGGCGACAGTTTTTGCGGCCGGTTGGCCGGGTTCGCGGATGAACTCGATGGGGCCGAAGATGGTGATCTCGGGGCCGAAGAGGTTGTAGGGAATGAATATTGCGATGAAGATGAACAGGATAAAATAGCTAGATCCCTTGAATGGATTGGATGCCGGGCTGCGCACGAAAAGCCTCCTTTTTCAGGGTGGATCCCTGAATGTAGTCATGTTAGTTTCCTGTTAATTTTGGCATTAAACAGAGAGGGAAGACAGAGTATAGTCAATCAAAAAAACAATTTTAATAGTTTAAAAAGGGAACTTCGGATTTTTACTGCTATTTTTTGATGAGAAAATTCTGGCAGGTGGTGATTTTTTTTCTCCAGGCCTTGACTATTGAATATAATTTCGGTACTATATCGGTGAGTACCGATATGATGAGGCAACTGGAAAAGATTTTCAAGGCCCTGGCGGACAGAAACCGGCTCCGCATTGTCAATATGCTGATTGAGAAGCCGATGTGCGTCTGCGAGATCCAGTCGGTGTTGCAATTGTCGCAATCCACGGTTTCAGGCCACCTTCGGGTGCTCAAAGAGGCCGGGCTGGTGGAGGACACCAAAGAGGGACTCTGGGTGGAATATCATTTACAAAACGACCAGCCGGAGATTTCCGCTATGCTTAGGACCATCCGGGAGCTGTTGCTCGACGACTCCGTGGCGACGGAAGAACGGCAACTGGCATCGCGGGCGGATCGCAACCGGATTACTTGTAAAAGCTAAAAAAATTTGATCGACTATATCGGTATATCGGAATATATCGACATTGTGACGAGGTAATGAATGAAAGAATGGCAACGTTTTTTGATATTATTGGCGCTATTTTTGGTATGTTATTTTTTCCCGCTCAGTATCATCCCCTTCGGCGGTCCAATCTTTGAAGCCATCGCATTGGTGCAATGGTACGCCCGCGAGCATGTGCTCCTTTGTCTCGTACCGGCGTTCTTCATCGCCGGCGCCATCTCCGTCTTCTTGAGTCAGGCGTCGGTCATCAAGTACTTCGGTCCCGAAGCCAATAAATTTTTATCCTACGGCGTGGCTTCAGTATCGGGAACCATCCTGGCGGTGTGCTCCTGTACCGTTTTACCGTTATTCGCCGGCATTTACAAGCGGGGAGCTGGCATCGGACCGGCCACAGCGTTTCTCTACTCCGGCCCCGCCATCAATGTCCTGGCCATCATCCTCACCGCCCGCATTTTGGGCTGGCAACTGGGACTGGCGCGGGCTGTGGGCGCCATTGTTTTTTCGGTCCTCATCGGTCTGGGCATGCACGTCTTGTTCCGCAAAGAAGAGGCCTCCCGCCCTCAGCCCGCCGGTTTTGTTTTGCTCGATGGCGAGGAAGAGAAACCTCTCTGGAAGGTTGCCCTCTATTTCATTACAATGGTCATGATTCTGGTCTTCGCCAACTGGGGAGCTCCGCGGGGCGGCGCCGCCGGCTTGTGGGCATTGATCTTCGGCTTCAAATGGTGGATCACCGGCTTCCTGTTGTTGGCTCTGGCGTATATGGTTATCCGCTGGTTCCGCAGCGATGAGTTATCCGAGTGGAGCCTCTCCTCATGGGGATTCGCCAAACAGATTCTACCGCTCCTCCTGTTGGGCGTCCTGGCGGCCGGAGTTCTTTTGGGCCGCCCTGGCCACGAAGGACTCATCCCCCCTGGAATTATCGCGGATCTGGTGGGGGGGAATTCGCTTTTCGCAAACTTTTTCGCGTCCATTGTCGGAGCGTTCATGTATTTTGCCACTCTGACGGAGGTACCGATCCTCGAAGGCCTCATCGGCGCCGGCATGGGTAAAGGCCCGGCTTTGGCGTTGTTGCTGGCGGGTCCCGCGTTGAGCCTTCCCAATATGCTGGTGATACGATCCGTACTGGGCACCAAAAAAACTGTCGCGTTTGTGACATTGGTGGTGCTGATGGCGACGATCGCCGGTTTGATTTATGGAATGATCTAATCAAGGAGAATACAACGATGAAAAAAATTCAAGTATTGGGCACCGGTTGCCCCAAATGCAACAAGCTCTACCAGGCCGCCGAGCAGGCCGCCAAAGAGATGGCCATCGAGTACCAACTCGAGAAGGTCTCGGATATCAATGACATCATGAGCTTCGGCGTCATGATCACGCCCGCGCTGGTCATCGACGGCGAAGTCAAGGTGGCGGGCAAAGTACCGAAGATCGACGAGATCAAAGCCCTACTGTCTTGATTGGACAGAGGCCCTGTCATACAAAAAAGAAAAGGAGTTATACCGATGAAACGAGCAATGATAGCACTGATTCTGATTTTAGTCATGGCATTCGCGCCGCTGGTGTCCGCGGACGCGCAGAAAAACATCAAGGTAACCTTTGTCGAATTGGGTTCGGTCCGCTGTATCCCCTGCAAAAAGATGATACCCATCATGAAAGAGATCGAAGAGGAATTCGGCGACGAAGTAGAGGTAGTGTTCCACGATGTCTGGACACCTGAAGGGAAAAAATATGTCCCGGTCTACAATATCCGCATCATCCCCACCCAGGTGTTCCTGGACAAAGACGGCAAAGAATACTTCCGGCACGAAGGATTCTTCCCCAAAGATGAATTGGTAGCGGTATTGAAACAGGGCGGAGTCAAATAATGATCGACAGCCTGTTTGAGTGGGGCTCCAAATTGATGGAAGCTACCCCGTTGCTGGCGTTTTTAGGCGCTTTCATCTGGGGCATCCTCAGCATCCTCCTCAGCCCCTGCCATCTCACCTCCATCCCCCTCATTGTCGGCTTCGTGAGTCAACAACGCTCAGGTTCCGTAAAGAGGGCCTTCTGGGTTTCCGCCGCGTTCGCCTCCGGCATCCTTCTCACCATCGCCCTCATCGGCGTCATCACTTCGTTGATGGGCGTGATGATGGGGGACATCGGTGTCTGGAGCAATTACCTGGTGGCGGCGGTGTTCCTGTTGGTGGGCTTACACCTGATCGGCCTCATCCCCCTTGAGTTTCCCGGCATGGGACAGTTGAAATACAAACGCAAAGGAGTCCTGGCGGCGTTCATTCTGGGGTTGGTATTCGGCATCGCCCTCGGCCCCTGCACCTTCGCCTTCATGGCGCCGGTTTTGATGGTGACATTATTCTCGCCCGATTCCGGCTTCTGGCATAACGTGGCGCTTCTGGCGGCATACGGCATCGGCCATTGCCTGGTGATCGTCCTGGCCGGCACATTCACCGAAGTGATCCAGAAATACCTGGATTGGAACGAACGGTCGAAGGGCGTCAAACTTCTCAAAACACTGTGTGGAGTATTAATTATCGCCGGCGGCGTCTATCTGGTCTTCCAGCGTTGAGAAGCCCGGTTGCCGCACGTGTAAAAAAAGGAGATTTTTATGTCGCAAACTAAACGGCTGTCCTTTTTGGACCGTTATCTCACCGTATGGATTTTCCTGGCCATGGCCCTGGGAGTGGGGCTGGGCTATTTCGTCCCCTCGGTCGTCGGTTTCTGGAACACATTCAACAGCGGCACCACCAACATCCCCATCGCCCTCGGCTTGATCCTCATGATGTACCCGCCGCTGGCAAAAGTCAAATACGAAGAGCTCGCTGATGTGTTCAAAAACAAGCGGGTCCTCACCCTTTCGCTGGTCCAGAATTGGATCATCGGCCCCATCCTGATGTTCATCCTGGCCATCGTGTTCTTAAGGGACAAACCCGAGTACATGATCGGCCTCATCCTCATCGGCCTGGCACGATGCATCGCCATGGTGATCGTGTGGAACGATCTGGCCAAAGGCGATACCGAGTACGCCGCAGGCCTCGTAGCCTTCAACTCCATTTTTCAGGTCCTGTTCTTCTCAGTCTACGCCTGGCTCTTCGTCACCGTCCTACCGCCGCTGCTGGGCCTCAAGGGCAGCGTGGTGAATATCACCATCGGCCAAATCGCCGAGAGCGTCTTCATCTATCTGGGCATTCCCTTCCTGGCCGGCATGATCACCCGCTTCTCCCTCATCAAACTCAAGGGCAAAGACTGGTACGCCGCCAAATTCATCCCCAAAATTTCCCCCATCACCCTCATCGCCCTGCTTTTCACCATTGTCGTGATGTTCTCCCTCAAAGGCGAATTCATCGTCAAGATCCCCATGGATGTAGTCCGCATCGCGATCCCGCTTCTAATCTACTTCGTCTTCATGTTCATCGTCAGCTTCTGGCTCAGCAAAAAGTTTGGCGCCGACTACCCCAAAAGCACCACCCTCTCCTTCACCGCCGCCAGTAACAATTTCGAACTGGCCATCGCCGTCGCGGTCGCGGTTTTCGGCATCTCCTCCGGACAGGCCTTCGCAGCAGTCATCGGCCCTCTCGTAGAGGTCCCGGTCATGATCGCCCTTGTCAACGTCGCCTTCCTCTTCCGCCGTAAATGGTTCCACATCCCCGAAACATCCAAACCCTGACAATACAATCTCACCATCCCCCGGGGCGGACCCCCAATCCGCCCCCTTTTCTACCAATCTACTATTGAAAATGTCGATTTTTTTTGATAATACCGAATGGTTGAATTGACTAGCGATTGGCGAGCTGATACAATAAGATTGAAGAGTGAAGGGATATAAAAAAAGGAGTTTTTTTATGGCGATTTTTTGCCACGGGAAACAAATTTATATTGGTGGATGTCTTATATGTATAATTGTTTTGTTTGCCTCATCTCTCGTTTCTAAAGAAATCAAGCCCCTCCAATCAATTGAATTGGAAAAATATGAATTGTTTAAGCCCGACCTAATGGTTGGCGAAGGAGACATGTTATTTATCTGGGATGATGCCAATAAAAAAATATTCAAGTTTTCTTCGAATCTCGAATTTGTCAAATCGTTTTCAAAGTGGGGTGAAGGCCCGGGAGAGGTTGTGCGGCCACTGACCATGAAGATTCAAAACAGCAAACTCCTGGTGTTTGATTTCAAGCAGCGTCTTATCGAATTCGATCTAGACGGGAACTATCTAGGGGAAAACAGAAATTTTATCAACAAGGGATTGCCCCGTATGGTCACTCTCATTGATACTCAACGGTATGTAGCGGCCGAA
The DNA here is from genome assembly GCA_024644125.1 of Candidatus Aminicenantota bacterium. Lineage (GTDB taxonomy): Bacteria > Acidobacteriota > Aminicenantia > UBA2199 > UBA2199 > JAHELQ01. The sequence goes on from JAHELQ010000277.1 coordinate 5,298, forward strand.
AACAAGACCGATCGTGACCGTGGCACGACTAAAAGTCTATTTTTCTACTCCCCTGAGGGTAAAACTGAGCTGACCTCTTATCATTACGAATTCAAAGATTGGCTCAATCTAGAAAAAACAGCCAGTTTCAAGTGGTGCTCAAGTCCCCACTATATCTACATAATTCCCCCCACATCAAGATATTGCGTCATCTCATTCAACATTCGGAAGGAGGAGATTGTCACTGTCCTGGAAAACAAAGAATACACCCTGGAAGAATACTCTCCAGAAGAACGAAAACAGATGGAGAAAAAATTATCCCAGGCCAAGGAATCTCCACTGTTTTCTCAATTGATCATAACGGCCCCTATTTACAAATCTGCCGTAAAATCTTTATTGGCCGATGAGAACGACACACTCTACGCCATCACCAATAAAGAGAAGAACGGCCAATATATCACCGACATCTATGATCCCTACCTCCGTTTCAAAGACCAGATCACAATCCCAAAGCACCAACTCATTCTGATCAACCAAAGCCGGATCTACCTCGTCACGGGGAATAGTCGCTTATGTCTAAAAAAATTTTTATATTAAATAAATGAGGAGTTGAACCGAATGGGCAAGAAATTTAGAATTTCAGACCTTAAATTAACAAACCAAAACCAGATCGCTTTGGGAAAAAGCGCAATGAAAAATGTGAAAGGAGCGCAGCCTCCTACAAAATCATGTTATGCCTGTGGTATTGGGGATATCATTAGCCTGGATTTTTTTCTTGACTATAATTCTCAATATACCTGTATTTGGGTTTGAATTGCGGTTACACTGAGTTAAATATTTTTTTTAGCTGATTCTTCTCTAGTTTAGGGCATATCTAAATAAGAGGCTGGTGTGTCAAAAATCAAATCCATTTTTTTAAAAACTCGAAGTAAGAATAATTACTTTTTTAGTCCATTCAAGGAAACTATTCTATTAGCCCATCCGATATTGGCATATTTAAATGACTTAAAGGATAGTGGTGTCGATCTGCGCAGTTGGTGCAACTCGTTACAAAAAAAGTTTACGCTGGAAGGGTATGGATATTTTTCTCGACGTGATGTTGAATATTATATATCAAAATATGAATTTCTGAGTGAAAATGGTTTTTTTCGGAGATTGATCTCGTCAAGAGAACCTCAGGGAGGATTACTGAATTACAAATCGAAACAGCTCTACTAAATGCGGAAAACATAGCATTCGAGGTGACAGAGGCATGTAATTTGAAATGTGTTTATTGTGTGTATGGTGGTATGTACTCTCATCATCATGGTAGAAAAAATAGATCATTGAAGCCAGAAACAGCAAAGAGATTACTTCAATATCTTTATGATACCTGGAGTATTAATCCTGGGATATCTCATAAGAGAAGTTATCATATCGGGTTTTATGGCGGCGAACCGCTCATTAATTTCGAATTGATAGAGGAGATTGTAAGGTTTGCTGTTCAACGACAGTTGTCTATTCCCTTCGTATTGCCTCACGAAAAAATCATACCCTAATGTAATTCCAAAATCAACTAAAATGTAACTTTCTCTTAAGTTGAATCTGAGGGGGTATCGTAAAATCTTCTTTAGTTCGTTCATTATGTTAGAGCGTTTGCGCTTTTAAATTAACTGTCAATTCCTTTCCTAAGAATTGCTCATCAGAAAAAAGGTTATAGTCAAACAGAATGATCGCCTTTTTACGCCAAGCCTGAACACGTCGTTGTAGGGTGCGTAAT
>JAHELQ010000278.1 GCA_024644125.1 Candidatus Aminicenantota bacterium
ACTTGTTCTTGCTCATCCAATTGGATTTTCTCCATCTCCTTGCGGGCGGTATCCAGTTCCGTTTTTTTCAATTGCATCCGTTCCTGTAACTCTTTGGCGTCGAAGCGGAGAATCATGTCGCCTCGCTTCACCTCCTTACCTTCAGGCGCCATGAAAGAAATAGTGAAATTCCAGTATCTGGGGATAAACGGACAGCCGATATATGTGGAGGCGGAAGATTGCAATCTTCCCATAACTCGTACGCCGATATGGAAGGGACCGCTCTTCACGGTATGTTTCACAAAATTACCCTGACGGTTGCATGAGGGTGCGAGCAGAAGGACTGCCATAATGACGGCGGCGGCTTTAGCGCGTTTCATCGCCCGCCTCCCTAAGCGAAGAAATCTCGACAGGTTCTAATATCGCACCCTTCCCCGGAGGGCTTCCGGGATCGAGCGCCAGAAAAAATTCGTTTTGACCGATGATTCCAGCCTTTAACTTCATGGGTTCGTTTCCGCTGACTTGAATCCAATAATCCCCGCCATCGAAATGAACCATTTCCAACGGCACGAGCAACACCTCTTCATTGGTTCGAAGCTTCACATCGCACATCACGCTCATCCCGGGCTTCATCAATTCATCGTCCAATTTTTTCAATGCGATCTTTATTTGAAAATAGTGGGATCTCCCCCAATAGTTCTTTTTTTCCGCATTATTCATCACATCCTCGATTACGCCCTCGAAACGAACATGAGGATATGCATCCATCACGATATCGACTGGTATCCCTGGCTTCAAACTCTTAACTCCGGTTTCTCCAGCCCAGGCCTCGACATATAGCGAACTATTATCCGGGATCGTGGCGACTGTCCAGGTAGCGGCGACATTATCCCCGATTTGCAATTTCCTGTGCTGCCAGGGATGTTCCGCATACATCAACGTCCCACGGTTCTGGGCTTTCAAAGTCAATCCATCCAGCATGTGTTGGTTTTGCCGAAGTTTGTCTCTGGCCTCCTGGATTTCTATCTCCAGCCGCTGGATTTCCGAACGCATTTGCTCCAAACGGCTCGTCTTTTCCACGTCGGCTTTTTCCTCAGCTTTTTCGCTCTTCTTCAATTCCAATTGGTTTTTTTCAAACTCATAATCTGAGATGATGCCTTTGGGAATCACTGAATCCAACTTTTTTTTTTGCACATCGATTTTTGCCATCTTGAACTGAAGGTCGAGATTGATCTCTTCCATCTGACACTCCGCAACCTTCTGTTTTTTTTGCTGAAGTTTATCTTCCAGAGTTAATTCAAGATTTTCAATCTCCGAGGCCAAATTCGACGTATCGAAACGCACCGCCACCTGTCCGGGTTCAAGGAGGCTTCCCTCCGGCGCCATCCATTTCAACTGAATCTGCCAGGAATTAGAGCGTGGAACGATAAAATGCTCCGCTTTTTTGGCCTGAAGAAAACCAGTCAAAACCATATTCTCGGAAAAGGGGCCGGTTTTGGTTTCCATCCGGGCAGCTTGCAGCAACCCGGCGCATAATACTATAAGTACATACGCTTTAATTTGTTTCATGATCTTTGATAATTTTGCCGTCACGCAATTGAATCACCCGACGGGCATACGCGGCCACCTCATTTTCATGGGTCACCATGATGATTGTCTGCCCGTCGCGGTTCAAACGGGTAAAAATCTCCATAATTTCATGGGTCGTGACGGAATCCAGATTGCCGGTGGGTTCGTCCGCCAACAACACTCCTGGATCATTCACCAGCGCCCGCGCAATAGCCACCCGCTGCCGCTCTCCGCCGGACATTTGGGCCGGACGGTGGCACATCCTCTCCTTCAATCCCACCATATCCAGCATACGGGCCGCCCGTTCTTCCATAATCTCATAACCATTGCCTGAATACATAAGCGGCAGTGCCACATTTTTCTGCGCTGTCATACGGGGAAGCAAGTTGAAGCTCTGAAACACGAACCCAAGATGCTTGTTGCGTATCGCGGCCAATTGATTATCGTCCAAACCATTGACATTGTTGCCATTTAGAATATAGTCGCCGCCGGTGGGCGTGTCGAGACACCCCAGAATATTCATCAGAGTGGATTTCCCGGAGCCGGACGCTCCCATAATCGCGACAAAATCCCCTGCCCCAATGGAGAGATCGATGCCATCAAGAGCTCTTACGACAGTCTCTCCCATTTGATAGTACTTCTTAAGATTCTCTAATTTAAGCATCCAATCTTCCAAAGCTAAAAAAGCGTGAACGGTCCCACCTCACGTTCGCTTTTATTTGATTTATCTCTATAAATATAAATTTTAGCAGTATAGAAAAAAAAGTCAACTTATTTTATTTCGATTTATAGGGCTTTCTGCTATTCTATTTTTTAAAGTATAAAAACCCTACAGAAACGAGCGATTTTATTGGATTAATTCGGAGTTCGCAGAAGAGCTTCAAATTGCGGCGTCATTTTTTCTACAAATCCTTCCGCTTCACGGGAGATAAAAAATGCAGGGAGGTTTTCTTTTAGAGCCAATTTGTAACCCTCTTCGAGCCCGAGAACGCTGATTGCGGTGGCAAACGCGTCGGCCTCCATGCACGAGGGGTGGAGAATAGTCACTGACGCCAGATTATGAGTGATGGGCCGGCCGGTGCGGGGATTGATCATATGGGAATAGCGGACGCCATCTTTCTCGAAGTAATTTCGGTAATCGCCGGAGGTGGCCATTCCGGTGTTATTGAGATGGATGATCTTTTGCAAACCGCCGGACGAAGAAGGAGATGCTATCCCTATCTTCCACGACTCTCCCTTCGCGTTTTTTCCTTTGGTACGGATTTCTCCGCCGATCTCCACCATATAATTGTCGATCCCCAGTGCTTCCAGATAGTCCGCCACCCGGTCCACGCCATGCCCTTTGGCGATGGCAGAGAGATCGCAGTAGAGCGCGGGGATATTTTTTTTGAGCGCCGGGGAGTCGATGCGGAATTCGAGATTCCGGTAACCGATGAGATTTAATGTCTTGAGAATATCCTCTTCCGCGGGAATCACATCCCGCTTTTTCCGTCCAAATCCCCAGAGCTCCACTAGCGGGCCGACGGTCACATCAAAGGCGCCGCCGGACTTGTCGCTGACTTCCACCGCTTTCGCCGCCACCATGGCGGTTTGGCTTGAAACCGCAAACCACTCACCTGCGCCGGCGCGGTTAAAGCGAGAAATTTCCGAGTCTTCGATATAAGTGGACATCTGCCCATTGACCTCAGCCAGCACCAGGTCGATGCCGGATTTTATCCGGTTCGGGTCGATTTCGTTTTTAGGGACGCCGGCCACCTTGATGGAATAAGTGGTGCCCATGGTAAAGCCACTAAAAGCAGACGAAATAATCTCCGGCCCTTTTTTCTCGCACCCGATCATCATCATCGCAGCGACAGTCACCAAAACGAAAACCTTTTTCAATCCACTCATTGTTGGAAATTCCTTATTGTTTAAATTCCAAAATCGTCATACATAATATTTTCAGATTCCACTCCGAGATTGTCCAGCATCCGGGTCACGGCATCCAGCATCAGAGGAGGGCCGCACAGATAATACTCGCAATCCTCAGGCGCCGGGTGATCCTTCAAGTAATGGTCAAACAATACCTGGTGAATGAAGCCGGTGGGGCCGTTCCAGTTGTCTTCCGGAAGCGGTTCCGAGAGTCCCACATGCCAGGTAAAATTCTCGTGGCTTTTCGCCAGTTCATCGAAGTCTTCCTGATAGAACATCTCCCGTAGACTTCTAGCTCCATACCAATAGGAGATCCGCCGGCTGGAGTTCAGGCGCCGTAACTGGTCGAAAATATGCGACCTCATGGGAGCCATACCCGCGCCACCGCCGATGAACACCATTTCGTTTCCGGTTTCACGGGCGAAGAATTCCCCGTAAGGACCGGAAATCGTAACTTTGTCGCCGGGTTTGAGGTTAAAAATATAAGACGACATCTGCCCCGGAGGCACGTTGGGATCCGACGGAGGGGGGGATGCGATTCGGACATTCAGCATAATGATCCCTTTCTCTTGCGGATAATTGGCCATTGAATAGGCGCGGACGATATCTTCATCCACAACCGATATATACCGCCACATATCAAACCGGTCCCAGTCGCCTTTATATTCATCTTCCACGATAAAATCTCTATAATTGACCGTGTGAGGCGGAGCTTCGATCTGGATATAGCCTCCAGCCCGGAAATTCACATCCTCCCCGGCCGGCAATTCCAGCACCAGCTCCTTGATGAAGGTGGCCACATTGTGATTGGAACGGACCGTGCATTCCCATTTCTTCACATCGAAGACCTCCGGCGGTACTTCGATTTTCATATCACCTTTCACCGGCACCTGGCAGGACAAACGAAAACCTTCCCTGGCTTCCTTGCGATTGATGCTGGAGAGTTCAGTCGGCAAAATGTCGCCGCCGCCTTCCACAACTTTCAATTTGCACGTTCCGCAAGTACCGCCGCCGCCGCATGCGGACGGGACGAAAATCTTCTGGGCCGCCAACGCGCTCATCAACTTGCCGCCCACAGGAATGGTCAGTTTTTTATCCGGATCGTCGTTGATTATGATACTGACGTTGCCACTGGCCACCAATTTGGATTTGGCAAACAATATCAAGAATACCAATGCCAGAACGACGAAGGTGAACATAAACACACCGAAAAATACCAATCCCAGTCCATTCATGATTGCACCCTCTCACACTTGTTTCTTCCGGGGCACCCCCCGGATATTGTATAATTACACAATAGCATTGCCATCACCTCATCTTGCACTACAATTGAATCCCTGAAAACAGCATAAACGCCATTGCCATCAGCCCGACGGTGATGAAGGTGATACCCAATCCCCTCAATCCTTCCGGGACATTACTGTAACGCATCTTTTCCCTGATTCCGGCCAACGCCACAATTGCCAGGGCCCATCCGATTCCAGATCCCAATCCAAACACCACGCTCTCTCCGAACCCATAGTCCCGCTCGACCATAAAGAGTGAGCCGCCGAGAATGGCGCAGTTCACGGTAATCAAGGGAAGAAAGATTCCGAGAGCGTTGTATAGCCTGGGAACATACTTATCCAGTATCATTTCCAGGATTTGGACCATAGCGGCGATAACACCGATGTACGTGATCAATCCCAGAAAGGTCAGATCCACATTCCCAAGTCCGGCCCAGCTTAGCGCGCCCTCCCGCAAGAATGTATTGTAAATTAAGTTATTAACCGGGATTGTAATAGTCTGAACCACCACGACAGCAATTCCCAGACCGATGGATGTATCGACCCTCCTGGACACCGCCAGAAATGTACACATACCGAGAAACAAAGCCAGAGCGATGTTCTCGATAAAAATCGATTTTATCAACAGGCTAATATAATGTTCCAGCATGTTATTCCTCTTCTACCTGGTCTTTTTTAAAGACCCGGATAATCCAGATGATCGCGCCAATCAGGAAAAAAGCGCTGGCTGGAATCAAAAGCAGACCGTTCGGCATATACCAGCCGCCTTCTGTGTTCAGCGGAAGAATAGTGAATCCGAACAGCTTACCGGCGCCGAAAAGTTCTCGAATAAATGCCACGGCAACCAGGATAAAACTATAGCCGAGACCATTCCCAATGCCATCCAGGAAACTTTGCCAGGGCGGATTCTGCAAGGCGTACGCCTCGGCGCGCCCCATGATGATGCAGTTGGTGATAATCAAGCCCACGTACACCGACAATTGTTTGCTGACATCGAAGAAAAAAGCCTTGATCAACTGGTCCGCGATAATGACCAACGATGCGATAATCGTCATTTCCACGATGATTCTGATATTGGTGGGGATGTGGTTGCGAATCAAACTGATTGAAAAATTCGAAAACGCCACCACAAAAATCACAGCCAGAGACATAACAACCGAGGTCTCAAGCCTGGAGGTGACGGCCAGAGCCGAGCAAATCCCCAGTACCCCTAGAGCGATCGGGTTATTTTCGAAGATCGGATCGAACAATATTTTTTTGTATTTAGCCATTAGATACCGTCCTCCCTGATTTTCTCTAGAAAAGGACCGTAGCCCTCTTCGCCCAACCAGAAACGTACGAGATTGTTGACGCCGCGTGTAGTCAACGTGGAACCCGAAAGGCCGTCAACCTTGTATTTCGCTTCCGCTCTCGATGTGTCTACCCGTCCTTTGATAACTTCGATTTTGAGTTCGCCGCTCTCGTCGAACGCCATCTTTCCCTTCCATAAAGCCTTCCATTTTGGATTGTCTACTTCGCCGCCCAAACCGGGAGTTTCCCCGTGTTCGTAAAAAGTGAAGCCCTCGATGGTTTTTAAATCGCGATCAAGCGCCATAAAACCGTACATCGTTGACCACAAACCTTTTCCGAACATCGGAAGAATAATCTTCTGCACTTCGTCCTTTTCTTTTACCAGATAGACCAGGATATATTTCGGTTTCCGTTTGATAGCCGCGGCATCTTTTTCACCGGGAATCGCTTCGCCCAGTTGGGGGTTTCCGGTAATTTTTTTGATGTCATAATTTTCCGGTGAGAGTAACCCGTCCTTTTCAGCTTTCGCCACATCTGAAACGCCGGCTTCGTCCAAAAACTTTCCCGAAGCCAATTCAACCACTCTGGATGAGACGGATTGTTTGAATATATCCTCTACATCTTCGCCCTGCTTGAGCAGATCGCCGGCGATCAATATATTTTTGATTTTTTCAAGTCTTTTATTTCGTTCTTGCAACGGTTTGAGGATCACCGCAGACATGGATACCAGCACCGAACACACAAAACAAATGCCCAGCGCCACAACAATGGTTTTTTTAATACTATCTGCCGGCATTTCGGAGTATCCTCCTCTTTATATTAGCATTGATGAACACACGATCGATGATGGGAGCGAATACGTTGGCAAACAAAATCGCCAGCATCATTCCCTCGGGGAACGCCGGGTTCACCACCCTGACCATCACCACCAGAAAACCGATCAACAACCCATACAAATATTTGCCTTTTTGGGTCATTGCAGCG
>JAHELQ010000279.1 GCA_024644125.1 Candidatus Aminicenantota bacterium
GCGCAGTTATGGTTGGTATTCAAGAGGAGTTGAGAAATTGGTTCCTCCTGAAAAAAGCAAATTCGGTAGTGTGATCATCTACGCCACTGCTCCAGGGAAATTCGCCAATGACGGCATAGGTCGTAATGGAGTGTTTACGAAACATCTTTTAAAACATATTAGAACACCGGGCTTGAAAATTGAAGATATGCTGAAGCGGGTGGCAATGGGGGTAGAGAGTGATACCAGGGGCGAACAAGAACCCTGGAACGAAAGTAATTTAAAGACCGATTTTTATTTTGACATGTCTGTGCCGCCCGGGAAGATTTCGTCGCTTCCTCCCGAATTGCTTGCCGGGAATTGTGACGATCTAATGGATATCTGGCCGTTGCCGGAAATCGAACAGAAAACAGGCGAGCCACCCTTCCCGACTATGACCGTCTTTGCCGAGGCGAATGCCACTTTGTATAGCGAGGCGTGTAAACTAGGGATCACGCGGGCGGCATGTATGTTTTTTGGCAGGCAGCCTTCGAATAAAGAATTTAAGCAAGCGGTACACCGAATGTATTGCGACCGTTTGGGGGAAATGCCCGGGGATAAGATCCGGGTCCGAGTTCAGATCGAATTTTATAAAAAATATCAGAGGTTGAAGGAAGGATAGGGGTTGTTCAGGATATAGAATATGAGTGAACGTTCGTTTGTTTGAACGAGTAAATTCATTAAATAATATGAGAGGGAGGAAAATGAAATTCCAAAAGAAATTCGTGTTTTTTTTTGTTTTACTTGCGTTTGTGGGAGCCGTCTTCGGGCAGTCGGTAAAGCCGGTAAATCAGGTAGAGCCTGTGGAGCAGGTAGCCGGTAATTCTATCGACAAAATGGATTTGCAGGAGGAAACCTTTGAGGTGTTGAATCAGTTGGATCACCTTTTAATGGATTCGAAGTCTTTGAACGCCTTGTTCTCCGATCAGAGCGAGGAAAATTTCAATATGTACGAGGCGCAATTCTGTCTGGTCAACTCGTTGGTGGAAAAAATGGACGATCTGCAAAAAAGATGGGAGAAGCATATCAAACTAGACAGGAATGACAAGGTGTTACGCGTATTTACCGCCACTGTCCAATTGGCGATGTATTCGATTTATTCCAGACCTGAGCGATATATGGGTTTTTTGAAAGTGTTTAAGCAGGCCGAGAGGCAATTGAAATGTTTCGCATTCTTTAAAAAGATATATGAGAAAATTTCCTTAAAAGAAAATACCGATGCGATGGTGTATCAAATGCTGAAAGAGGGGAGCCAGGAGGTCGAGCAGCCAAATTTGGATCACCTGTTGAGCTATACAAGGGGGCTCGATAAAAAGGTGGAGAAAAAATCAAACAATGGCGCGATGGATGATCCGGATATACTTTCGTACCGGGATCGGGCGGATGATTGGGAAATCAGGGCAGAGGCGATTCTTGAAAAAGCCAGAGTCAATATTGATTGGGCTCTGGAGCTGGATTCGCAATATGTGGACGCTTTGATTCTCGATGCCCAACTCCTGGTGTTGGAGGCTAATTACCAGGAGGCGAAAGCGCGTTTCGATGAACTGGATAATAAAAAATTATTCAAGGAGAAGCGTTCTTTACTCACTAGCTGGCAGGCTTTCATGGAATTAATGGAGGGCAGTCAGGAAATGGGGAAGTCCAGATTGAAACTGGCATCCGCCTATTCGGAACCGGCTCTGAATTCCGACTGGGCGTTTGAGTATTTAAAGCTATTCAAAAGCGCGCAATCAAAGTGGATTGTATTCAATTTCAATGATTTCGATCTTCTCAAGGAAGGAAATCTGAAAGATGTGAGCGACAAATCCTACGATTCCGCTTTGAAGGTATTGACGGAACTCGAAAAGCCTATAGCGAATCTGCCGCGGCATTTGAACGATAAGGTGTTCGATCGTATCTCCAGGGGGCGTCGGAAATTGTTTTACACACTTAACTCCGACACTTCGAAACGAAATTTGAAAAAATTCGCAAAATTGATCGAGAATCTATATGATTATGGGAGTGAATTGCATAAATGTATGGGCAAATGGCATGAGCTGTCAAATAAAAGCAAATTTGACGCCCGGTTCTTCTACTGGCTGAATTGGTCTAATTGCGCGTTTGTTCTGAATTATATGGTGGAGAATACTATGGAATTGGTGGATAACGACCTATTGAATGGCTATTTGACCGAACGGCTAAAAAGACGCGGTAAGGGGAGAAAGGTTGATTTCCTCTCCCAATGGAAAGAATGGCGGGATGAAGTTGGGAAATCATTGCCTGATGTATTGGAGAAAATGCGGGAACCTGGAAAGAACTCAGTTTATTTTCAAATTCTGGATTTTGAGTATGAAGCGTTTTTCGGAGATGTGGATCTCGCCTTAAATAAATTGGATGCTATCGAGAAAATGTTCGAAATTCAAGACCGCCGTCAATTGCAGCTCCAATCGAACAATGAGAAGATTAATGTCAATGCTTTCATCGTATCCTGGAAATCCTCGTTGTTACTGAAAAAGGGGAAGTTCGATGAAGCGGAAGAATTACTCGGAAAGATTGAGAATTGGGAATTTCTCACGTCCTGGAGGGCTAACCAGGAGAAATTGATTTTTATAAAATCTCGGCCGCCCCTCCAACTTCAGTCACCTCAAAATTCTTCGAAGATTACGAAGAGCCATTGAATATTTTAGCCGGAGAAAACAATATGAGAAAAGATAAATGTATAAGCTTCTGGGTACTGATTGCGATAGTCGTTTTGAGTGGATGCTCAAAGCCGAAAAAAATATTTGTTTTTGAAACAATGATTCCGGGATTTATTCAAGGCGAAAGCGCCCTGCAGAAATCTATCGATTATCCTCCGTTTCTGCGGCCCGATGGCAAACGGGACACGATTCATCCGTCGTCTCAATATTTTGCGTTGGCTGTACTAAATGCCATAGATATCAGCGGACGTTCCCAGGATATACAAAAATCTGTGGCTGATATGCTGTATACAGAATTGTTTGCGAAAAAACGGTTTAATCTTCTGGATCGCGGGGAATTGGTGGATGTGAATCCCGAATGGTTCGTCTGGTCATTGAAAGAGAATTTAAACGGACAAAAGAATACGATTAAACTGAGCTCTATTCATGAAGATACCGTCGAGCAGAGGTCGTTCGTTTCAGGACGCCCCAATTTCATCGATTCCACAGTAGAATATTTGAAGATGCAGGGCAATACGTATGAAAAAATGTATGATGGCTTGCTTGGTAAGGTGGATGGAGTGTTGCTGATGTATATTACTTCTCGAAAAGGATCACAGCGCGGTGGAATTATTGGAATGGATTACCGGATTGTCAATCGAATTCCTATTAATATCGGGAATTTAAAAGAAGTGGTTCTTTTTGCCGGAAAAGCGAATGTCAGATATAACTGTAGTTCCCGTCGAGAGATCGAGATTAACAGAGATGATATTCATGACATTGCGAAAAAAATTGTCGATGTATTCCCCAAGCCTCAAAGTGTTGAAAATTCGCAGATAGTGAAACGGGATCAGCGCAGAATTGTTATCAATAAAGGAACTGATAAAGGGATCATTCCCGGCCTTTTTGGATACGCGGCTTTCAGGGAGGAAAGTGTTTTTATCGAGGAAGGGGGAAAAATCGTCAATCCCCGTCATCTCGCTTACCTTGCGAAGTTTGTGGTGACGGAGGTGTATGAAAAAACAAGTACGGCTTTGTTGCTCTATCCGCCGGAAATCGATACCGTTGAACAGATGGCTAGATATAACTGGGATGTCAAGGTCGGGGATAGCGCAGTGATCAAATAGTTATAATTTGTGGTATACTGTTTATTAAATCCGGGGCTCATCATCTCGCACGATGGGCCTCCGGGCATTACGGACTGAATAGTGATGGTGATCAAACGAATCGTGTTCTGGGTTGGCTTTGTTGCGGTTGTTGGTATGGTTGGATTTTTTCTGTTAGGACAGGAAAAAGGCGTCGAGTTGTTAGTGAAGGGTGAAGGGCTGGATATCGAGGTGGGGAAGCAGTATCTGGTGTTGATCGCCATCAATGATTATGATAATTGGCTGGATCTGATGGGGCCGGTGAAGGATGCGCTCGGAATTCAGACGGTGGTGCTGAAGAATTATTATCTGGATGAGACGGTGCGGTTGTTTGACCGGCAGGCCACGAAGGAGGCGATTGTCAGATTGTTCAAGGATTTGCAGCATCGGTTGGAAGCGCGTGATTCGGTGTTGATTTTCTACGCCGGACATGGGCACTGGGATCAAGCGTCGAATACCGGGTATTGGATTCCGGCGGACGCTGGGGTGGATGAAAACCGTATGGAGAATTGGATCCCCAATCAATTGATCACAGGGCTTGTGGGAAATTTTAAGGCGCGGCATGTACTTTTGGTGTCGGATTCATGTTATTCCGGGGATTTGGTGACCAGATACCGCTCAGGAACAGTTGTGATCGATAACGCTTATTTTCAAAAAGCGTATAGTCTGAAGTCGCGGCAAGTGATGACTTCTGGCTCCATGGAACGGGTCCCGGATAGCTCAGAATTTGCAAGGCAGCTCAAAGTCGCTCTGGAGCAGAACGCGGATTTGTTACTCGATCCGGTGAGTTTGTTCGTGCGCGTCCGCTCCGGAGTGAAAGGAAGTCAACCGCTTTTCGGCGATATGCCGGCTATGGGGCATGAACCGGGCGCGACGTTTTTGTTGTTTCGAAAACCCGGCAAAAAATCATCCCCTTCTTCAACCGCTAAAAAGGCCAGCCCCCGCCGTCAGTGGGGCGATTGGATGCAAACGATCCAGTCGGAATTCCAGAAAGTGAACAAGCTGGATATTGACAGCGCGGTGACGCTTCTCCGCAAGAAAAGGTCGTGGGAGGCTTTTTTAAAAAAGCTGCAAGAGGACAATCCCCATTCTGGTGTTGACAATCATTTGAAAGCGTACGCTGAAGAACGGTTGCGGTATTGGAACAAATTTAAGACGCCGGAGTTTCTTTCGTTTGAAGGCAATCGCTCCCTTCAACTTCGGAACAATTGTTCGCCAGTGGATTTACGGGATATTCAGACGTTTTTGCGGGCTAACGAATTTTTCTGCGCCAATCAGGGGATCAATGGCGATTACTCCAATCCCCAGGGCGGTTATTCAGGACGCTTGACCGTAGGAGACAAAGTGGCGGTGGACACAAAGACCGGTTTGATGTGGGACCGCACCGGTTCGCCGCAAGGAATGGGATTTGCCGACGTGGGTGGTTGGATCGCCATGATGAACAAGTATAAATACGGCGGGTATGGCGATTGGCGGCTTCCCACCGCTGAAGAGGCGGCTTCGTTGTTGAGGAGAGAAAAAAATCCCCACGGTCTTCACATCGACAGCAGCTTCTCCTCCATTCAGTTCAAGATTTGGACGTGCGACACCATGTCGTCCGGAGGGCAACCGGCCATCTGGATCATCAACTTCAGCATGGGCTACCTGGCCTTCGAATACGAAGTCGGTCCATTTGTCCGGGCAGTGAGATCAATCACGTGATTTGGGCAGCGATTGTAGCGGAAGTCGTTGGATGGACCATGAGATAGGCGTCACATCCGGTCGGTGCCGTGCGCCGGAACCAAGGCCATAGAGCAACCGCTCCAGAGGGGAATAACGCTCCGGGATCTGGTAGGCGCGGTACACGCCGTTAAAGTCCAGAACCTCAGGATTTGCGATGGCCGCTTCGGTGGTCAGCAAAAAGAAGGTGTCGGTTCCGAAGGGGGCTCTCACCTTGAAGGCAGTCTCGTTCCCAAGGTCGATTTGTTTCTGCCGAGCATTCTCTTCTTGTGGGAAATGGTTTTCGGAATTCTTGCGTTTAAGGGATGGGAATAGGAGCGTGCCTGTCCCCTGGCTATCGATGACGAATATGTAGATGTACCGCTTTGTCGTTGTTGGATTCGGGCAGAGGCTTTGCTTCTGGAGCGCCAAACGGTATTCCTCGCCTTCCACCAATGGTTGGTTTTTATATGTTTCCCCGGGTTTCAGGTTCCGCAATGATAGGTGGTAGGGAAATCGGTTTGCGTCCGGAGGGGAGGGGAGTTGGTGCCAGGCGCGGATTTTGACCAGACGGAGGAGGTGGGCGGAGAGGGTTTCGAGGGAGATGGCGGTTTGCCACCCTGTGCGAATTGGGAGCAGGGAATTGTGACTCTGATTGGCTGTTTTGTTGGGCAGTAGCCAGGAGTATTCGATGTTGCCGTTCTTGTATCTACCGGTCAGGATGTAATGGGCGTTGAGGCTTGAGAAGATTGGTTCGACGGCGTCTTTGAAGAACGCGATGTGGGACTCGATGTTCGTTCTGGTATGATCGTCCACTGGTAGGCGGAGAAAGAAACGGGCGATTTTTTCTGTCGGCCGGCGGAGGGTATGCAACGCTTGCAGGATGTGTGGCGTAGAGGGCCTGTCCCCTGACAGTGGGATGGCGCTGTCGCTGGATTTGATTTGCCAGCAGTCTTTGTTCCAGGACATGATGTGAGTGGGGTTGATTTCGGTTGGATCATCCACCCATTGGATTGTGTCGGAATGCCCGATGCCGGCACGGGCTGCTTTTGCGGTTTGAAGGATGTCGGCCTGCGTGAGCGGGCAAGGCGGCATCCAGATCTTCATCCGGGTTTCGGGAGGCGCGGCCCAGCGGTGAATTTCGAAAAAATCTCCCGGCTGGATGGTTTGAGGGGAACCTTCGATAACTTTTGCCTGGCAACTGTCAAGTCCGAGGGAGCGGAAGACTTCGATGACCGGCTGATCGGGCTTGTTGGCGCGGTCTATTTTTTTCAACCGGCAGCCATTGTGGATGCCTGCGGCGATGGAGCCTTGCAAGGTGACGAGTGTGCGGTGGACGTGAAGCACGGTGGCGTTGACGGTTGCGCGCGATCCTGCGGGAATTCCGAACAGGGTTTTGTTACTACCCGCGCTTCGGAGTTCCAGATTCGGCGTGCTGGGGGATGTGAGGTTGCAGCCTTCACTCTGCATCAACGCGTTCACCCGCATAAGAA
>JAHELQ010000280.1:0-3928 GCA_024644125.1 Candidatus Aminicenantota bacterium
GCCGATCCAAAAACCGTCCACCCCCGCTTGCTCCACAGCAAAGTTATTGAATAAAGTCCGCCAACCCTGAAGTCCGACTGCCGACGCAATTGTCAACAATAAAAGAAACCGGTACATCGGCATTCGTTTAATTGTGGTATTTTTCATCGCTTATCTATATCTAATGCGAAGAGGGTGATTCGGCAACAGGGGGCTAGCGGCTGTCATCTCTTTTTTATCACCGTCACCGGGTTGCCGAGAGCCACGGAATAAGCCGGCAGCTTCTTGTGGACAACCGATCCCGCTCCGATCACGCAACCTTTCCTGATTTTTACTCCATCCAATATTGTGCAGGAGGCTCCGATCCAGACATCCTCCTCGATGATGATCCCCCCCTTCGATATCGATGGCTGGTGCCAGATAGGAATGTCTTTTCGTTCGAAGCTGTGGGTCCCGCCGGCCACGATGTAGGTTTGCCCTGCGGTAAAGACATATTGTCCGATGGAGAGGATGCTCTCGGAAATCAGGTAATTGTTGGCGCCGATATTGGCGAAATCTCCGATTTCGATATCACCGCCTTTGCAACTGATTATGGTGTTGCGGCCGACGATCACATTGCTGCCGATCGTGATGCCGGTGTTGGTTTCGCCTTTGGCGTCGATGACGCTGTTGTCGTCGAAGATCACATTGTCGCCGATTTTTACCTTCCGGGGATGGCGAATGGTCATATTTCTGCCGAATATAACTCCGCGGCCGATCTTTTTGAACAAGCGTCTAAAGAAAAATTTCCGCAAGGCGTGCCCCAGGGCGCCGGGTATTCCTGTGAAGAAGGTGATGATCAATTCGTATTTTATAAAATATAAAAACGACACATCCCCGACAAACAAGTCTTTGTATTTTTGTATAATCCCTTTCTTCGGATTCAGAAGATTTTTTTGCTCACCAACGATGTCTGTCTTTTCGGCTTTCATTGCACCATTTTAGTACAGATTCACCCCAAGATCAAGGGAATTGCAAAAGGAGAGGAACAGTTATATAATGTCTATTGACTCTTAAAGATAGAATAAGGCTTGTTGAATATGAAACGATTTAAAACTGGTAACAATTCGTATGTTTTTATTATAGTGATACTTTTGATTCTGATTGCCGGCGTAACGCTCAGGGCGTTGTTCTTGACTGCGGATCCGCCGACGGATATCACGATTAGCGGCGGAATCGTTGGGGATGCGGGGCAGCATTCCTATGGCGCCCGCAACAAGATTCTATTTGACCAGTGGAGTTTCGCCGACTGGACTCCCCATGTGGCGGCTCCGGTGGTCAATATCCTGGTCAATTACCCGGTGTTCAAGATTTTCGGAGTCAATCTCACTGCCCATCGTCTCATTCCGGTGGTGTTCAGTTCGTTGGCATTGTTGTTCCTGGCGTTTGTCATGTATCGCCTCCTCGGGCAATGGGCATGTTTGATCGCATCCTTTTTTGTCGCCTTCAATTATCCGTTGCTCATCTATTCTAAAACCGCCAACCGCTATTTTCCGTCGATTTTTTTCTTCATGGTGGCTCTATATATTTTTTTACGGGGAGTGGAACTCAAGAAGGGCCGATATTTTTTCTTTAGCGCCCTTGCCTTCATACTGGCCTATCTATCGCACAACCACATCCTCTACCTGCTCACGTTGTTCATGGCGCTTAGTGTCTTATGGCTTATTTTGCGGAGAATCCGTTTTCGGGATTTCGCTATTTATTGGGGAAGCATGATAGCGTTTCTCGGCGGTTGGTATGTATTTTTGTATATGCCGAACCGGGTTTTTTTCAATTTTTTTGTCGGGCATAATAAATTAGTCCGCAAAGTAGGTTCGCTTCAGGTACTGTTGCGTAATCTATGGGAGAATCCCATGATGACGCAGATGCGAAGCGATCCGGTAATCTGGATACTTGCCGCTGTCGCCATTGTATTCTGGGCCTTTCTCTGGTTCACCAAAAAGAAAGAAACTCCGCTGTTGGTGGAAGCCGCTGCATTGTGGTTGTTGGCAGGAGCCGCCGCTCATTCTATCTTTAGCTACCGTCCCACCCGGTTTTACCTCATCCTGGTTTTTCCGGCGGCGATATTGGCGGGGTGGTTGTTGGACGGATTTATCAAACGAACGCATCAGTTCCGCTGGAACGCCGCAGGAGTGATCGCTCTGCTGACGCTACCGGTCAGTCTGTTTTTCTTCGGTATTATCAAATTCTCGCAAGGTTTATGGCCCCGCGTGACCGCGAATGGCTGGTGGGCCGCCGGAACTCTGCTGATTGTCGCTGCTTTGATTGCGATCGTTGCGGCGAAAAAAAATTCCGTTACAGTCGCTGCGACAATTATCCTTCTCATCCTGCCCATGTGGTTGAATTCTAGCTTTTTCTACCGCTGGGCGGTCAACCGGGAATACAATGTCGCCAATACCATCGATGTCTTCGGTAAAGTGATCCCCCCCTCCAATGTGGTCGGCAACTGGGCATCCCTGCTTTCTATCGGTACGCCCCATCGCACCCATCTGTTATCGGGGGAAATGGGGGTAAATTGGCGGCGTAATTTTTTGAAAGAACAAAATATTCGCTATGTGTTGCCTACCAAAGGAAATTTCGGGAATGAGCTGAGAGAGTACCGGCAATTTTTTAGATCCGAAATGGAAGCCGCCAGACTGATGGCGCTGTTTCGCATCTATAACACTGATGTTCCCCTTTTCGACCTTCATCCGGTGGAATACGATCCGCAGCGAATCGAGGGCGAAACGTTGCGACGTAACGCCGGACGCGTGGCGTTTGATCCGTCGGCGTCCCAACAAATGCGTTTGGTTATCCCCAAACAAAATCTAAATGAACCGTTGCGTCTCCAGAGAGATGACATTACGATCCCGGCTGGCAACTACCAGGTGATCATCGCCGCGCAAGGGCGCTTCAAGGGCAAGATTGTCTTCTTCCAGGGAACTAAGGCGGTCAAGGCTGGATTGGTCATATTCTCCGGGAAAAAGAATGAATTCGTCACCATCGACAATGTACCTCTCGCAGGAGAATTTTCCTGTGTCATACACGTATCCCGAGCCGATTCAGACTCGATTTACATTGATTATGTGCAATTGCGGCATATTATTGAATAATGGAGATACCCCCGAAGGAATATCTCCATTAAGTTTTAATTACGCCTGTAGTTACTGATGTTGGCAGCTACTGTCCAATTTTGTCCAGCAGTCGATATCCATTGTGCATGTGGCGATGTTTCCCGCTTTCACTTCAAGCATTTCACCATCGTGTAGGCGCGCCACAGTCGTTTTGTGGAGTAATAGTTTTTTTGAAATTTGTTTTGGTTTCATTTGTAAATCCTCCTCTGGATTTTTTCCCTTTATTTTTTTTACAATATATAATTTACTCCACGAGCAAAACCATGTCAAGTGCCTATTTGTTTTATTTCAGCTTATCGTCATTTGATTTTCCGGTCCAGGCGTTCGATTTTTTGGGTAAGTTCGTCGATGGCTTTTTGCTGCCGTTGCATTGTTTCCCGCTGGTTTTGCACGACCTTTGTCAATAGAGCCACTACATCCATCGGACTCATCGTTTTCCGGCTTTTGGTGGCGTAACCGGCAATGCTACTGGTGTCATTGAAGTAAATTCGCAAATTGTTTTCCTTGAGCATAATCGTGTCATATCCAAAATCTTCCCCAGTGACACAGTCGTTGCCAACACAAAGGCTGCCGTCGATGATCACATCATCCAGTTGAACGATATCTGCCAGAGTATTCCCATCTTCCATTCCACCGGCTGTGGTCACGATGATTCCGTCGAGTACCCTGAAATATCCGCTTTGCCCGTCGCGCGGGGAATGTTTGATGCTGGGGGTCGCGCATAATTCATATGTGTACGATCCGTCGGGTAATGGCTGGTTCCACTCGATATAGGGGACTGTTCCTGTCTTGAATTG
>JAHELQ010000280.1:4028-6946 GCA_024644125.1 Candidatus Aminicenantota bacterium
CGCTTTGCCCGTCGCGCGGGGAATGTTTGATGCTGGGGGTCGCGCATAATTCATATGTGTACGATCCGTCGGGTAATGGCTGGTTCCACTCGATATAGGGGACTGTTCCTGTCTTGAATTGCCGCTCGAACAATACATCACCCGGGCCTTTGATCCGGACGGTGATGCCGGCATGCTGGATTGTCGGTTGAAAACAGAGAGAGTTGGGCCCGAGAACGATGTCGGCGACCGGTTTTATCGAGGTTGAACTCTTCGCGGGCATTGTCACCAGCAGTATAGAAAGAAGTAAACTTACATAAATTTTTTTCTTTGTCATACTAATCCTCCTGTATTAATATGTATAAATCGCCTGGCAGTTATCTCTCAACTGTAAATCAAAACGACAATCGCGGGCGATACCGCCGTCATTCTCATTATCCTACCCATCATTATTCTCCAAAAAATGTCAATATACTTTTTCCCTTTCTACAGGTATATTTTGTTGTGAATGCCGATGAGTTTCAACAAACGTAGTGTTTTTTGCAAAAATTGGTCACATCGTTTGGGCTTGCTACCGGATAGGCCGTAATGAATGTCGGGAGGCAGGCAGGATCGAACTCAGGGAAAGATATCCTCCACCGGGTCCCGGTGGAGGATAGTCGCTATTTAGATTATCTTATTTCTACTCGCTATTTCTTTTTAAGCTCTTCGACTTCTTTTTTGAGCTCGTCGATGGTTTTTTGCTGTTCTTTCAGAACTTTGGTCAAAACGCCGACCACATCCATGGGGCTCATGGTTTTTCTGTCGCCGGTGGCAACGAGCTCCGGAACGTCTTCGGCAATGAAGCCTACATATTCTTCGTTTTTGTCTTTTTTATAATTGTATTTGACTGGATTTAGTCCATTCAGGGCATCGACCGCTTCCTGTGCGGAAAGTTCCTTGATATTCTCTTTTAGATCGATACTGGATGCGTTGGTCCATACGCCGGCGGTGGTACATGTCGCTCCGTTCGCCATAAGCAGGCTACCGTCCGAGGCGAGGTTCAATTGCCATATCTGGTTTACCATGAAGCGCACGGGGTTGTTTGTTCTGGAGCCGATATTCACGACACCGGATTTGGCGGTGATCTGGGCTGTGGCGCCGTCGGTTCGTTGCAATAGGATCTGAGCATCATTCCCGGTCTTCTCAATTTCCAGATCCGCTTCCGGTGACCAGGTACCCATGCCGACCTTGCCGTCGGATTTGATTGTCAACGAGTCGGTGGGCGCAGCGGGTTGGATCCTGAAGGGGAGGTGCGAGCCATTTGTCGCGTCGCGGATAAAGAAATTCGCTTCATTTCCCGCCACATCCCATTTTTGCGGAGCCCATCCACTGCTGCCATCTTGATCGAGCCTTACGGATGGAGTGTCTCCGTCGGCGATGTGGAGTTCGAGAACCGGTGTGGCTGTGCCCAATCCGACTCTTCCATAATCATCCACATAAATTGAATTCGAGGGTGCAGATGCCTCGATTTTGAAGACCTGTCTCGCTGTATCCGAGTCTTCGATCGCGAAATAACTTGCGCCGCCGCTGGCTGAATCATTGATGATGATGCGCCAATCGGTAGTGGGAAAACCTGCGGTGCTACTGGTGTCATTGAAATGGATCCGTAAATTGTTCTCTTTCAACCGGAAGGTATCAAAACCGAAGCTTTCGCCATTTATACAATCAAAGCCCACACACAAGCTGCCTGTAATTATCACGTCGTCCAAATGTACGATGTCGTCCGGAGTGTTGACTCCTTCGGAGGAATCACCGGCGAGAACGATACTACCTCCCTGAACCTGGAAATGGCCATCTTGAATCATCGTTGTCGCGTCGGAAAATTTTTGGGTATAAACGGCTTCGGTGGTATTGGCCCGAGTGATAGGTTTTATCGGGGATACGATGATCTCATAAATGTACGAGCCGTCGGGAGCGTTTCCCGGAAGCTGGATTACAGGATCCGCGCCGTCTTTGAAGATTCGCTCGTACACATTTCCGTCCGGCGCCGATACACGGACTGTCAACTGACTATAGCCGATCTTCGTTTGAAAGTGAATAGTTTGCGAGCCCAAAATCACATCCGCCACATCGCCGGCGAATCCCGGCGCGCTAAAAAATAAAATCATTATCGCGGCAACGGTCAAAGCTGCCGTTCTTCCAAAATTTTTTCTCATCGCAAAGTCTCCTTTTTTTCTCATTCAATCAGGCTTTTTCTGATCCCCGTTACGAAGCCGGGTCATAAAGCCCTCCGAAATAAGCCGAACCAATCTTTTTGAAATCATTTCAAATCTCTTGTGTAAATTGTAAACAAAGCAGTGAGAAAATTCAATATATATTTTCTTTATTTTAAAGAACTGTATTCTCTAGAGGCCTTTACAACACATTCGGTCTACTATAAAATGAAATTATGAGCGGTAAACACAAGCATTTTCCGAGCCTTATTTCCATGGACGCCGGTTTCACGTTGATCTATCCATCCCCAAAGGTAGGAGACGCTTATGCCGCCATCGGCGCGAGGTTTGGTTACCAACTGGATGGTGAGGCAATCCATCGGAGATTCCTCTCATCCTGGAAACGCCGGACCGCTGAAAACCGCGCGAATGATGACGCCAACGCCTTTACCGATGAAGGCAGGTCTTATTCGTGGTGGCGAGAGGTGTTCGTCGAATCCATGGGAGACCTACTGAAGAACGATGATGACATCGATAGAGTCTTCCGCGCCTGTTTTGAAGAATACGCGCTGGGTACCTATTGGCGATCCTATCCTGAAGTGGCGCTGGTTTTGACCGAATTGAAAAAGCGGGGAACGCGGATGGTGGTCCTCTCCAATTGGGATCGAAGGCTTCATCGAACCCTCGCTGATCTTGACCTGGGGAAATTTTTCACTCGGATTTATATCTCCACCGAGACCGGCT
>JAHELQ010000281.1 GCA_024644125.1 Candidatus Aminicenantota bacterium
TGGGATTTGTTCGAGTTTTTTTCGACTATTTCTTGAAGCAGTTTTCGTTCGTGTTCCGACAGGATCTCGATGTCTCCGATTTGTTTATGCGGATTTCCGATGATCTGGTCGATGATCCGTTCGAAATAGCGGGTGAATTGCCGGATTGTTTCCGGCTTGAATAATTTGCTGTAATATTCGAATGTGAACAGCAACCGGTCATCCACCAGCGTGCTGTGAAGAATCAAATCAAATTTGGATGTGGCGTTCTGGTATTCGTAAAGGTTCAATTTCAGTCCGGGAATGTCGATGGCCGGAGAGCCGAAATTCTGAAACACGAACATTGCATCGAACAATGGATTGCGACCGGGGATTCTTTCGGGATTTAAGGCGTCCACCAAACTATCGAATTGGAATGTCTGGTTCTCGAATGCCTGTATCGCCCCGTCGCTCACTTCCCGCAGCAAGCCGCTGAAGGGAAGGCGGGCCCGTGGTGAATTCCTGAGCGCCAGCGTGTTGGTGAACACTCCAGCGATGTCTTCCAGGTCGGCATGGGTTCGGCCCACGCTGGGAGTGCCCACTACGATATCTTCTTGATTGCAAATTTTTGTCAGGAACACATAATAGGCTGAAAGCAGCAACATGTACATGGTGGCTTCGTTTTTAGAGGCCAAATTCCGCAATTGCCGGACCGCCTCTCCCTCGATGGTGAATTTGTGGCGGCCACCCTCGGCGCTACGGATTGTGGGGCGCGGGTAATCGATGGGCAATTCGATGACCGGGATCCGGCCTTTAAATTGTTTCAGCCAGAAGTCTTTTTCAGCGGTCATTTTTTTTCGCCTGTCGGGTGAATGTTGCCATACGGCGTAGTCTTTGTATTGGAGCCGCAATGGCGGCAAGGAGTCGCCCCTCAATAACCGCATGAAGTCGCGGACCAATATTTCGTAGGTCACCCCATCGGTAACGATATGATGCATGTCCAATATCAAGATGTGGAACTCCGCTTCGATTCTCACTAGTTTTGCCCGGATGAGGGGGGGCGTTTCCAGAGAGAATGGTTGGACAAATCGCAGTATCATATCGGGAATCCCTTGTTCTGTGCCATTGGTGATTTCAAGTGTCAGTTCGACGTCTTCGTGGATTTTTTGAACCGGTATGTCGTCCTCTATATGAAATGAAGTTCTGAAACTTTCATGACGGGCGATTAATCCGTTGAGGGTGTTTTCCAGATTACCAATATCCAGCGTCCCCTTCAATGTGGCAGCCAGGGGAAGGTTGTAATTGACCGTCTCTTTTTCCATCTGCTGCAGGACGAACAGGCGGGTTTGGGCTGGTGACAAGGGGTAGTGGTCCTGGATTTTCGCCGGCTGGATATTGGCGAAGGCTTCCGAGCCCGTGTCGCCGATTGTCTGTGCCAATTCCGCCAGAGTCGGGGACTTGAAAATATCCACCAGAGGAATTCTGACGTGAAAAGCGCGATGGATGCGGGAAGCCATGATCGTGGCGCTGAGGGAATGCCCGCCGATTTCGAAGAAGTTACTGTGGCGGCCGATGGTATCCTGCTTCACGCCCACCACCTCCGCCCAGATGGCGGCCAATGTCTTTTCCGCGGCATTGGCCGGGCGTGACAGGCAATCTTGCTGGGATGGATCCAGGGCTTCGAGACTCCGGAGATCGATAGCTCCATCTTCGTCGCGGGGGATGTGATCCAACCGGAAGAAACGGATGCGGGGAAGGCTCCCCTCGAAGCGGGACCTTACGTGTTCCAGTATTTCCGATTCATTGATCGTTTGTGCCGCAACCAAACATCCGTTCAAATGTTTGTGGCCGGAACCCTCTTTTCTCACCACCACGGCCTCGGTAACGGTTGTGTATTCTTTGAGCACCCGCTCCAGCGAGGCGGTGTCGTACCAACGGCCTTGCAAGTGGAGTCCGCGGGGAAGTTCAGTGTCCGGCGGAGGAAAGAGGCTCCGTAAGCTCTGTCGCGGCGATTCCAGGGCGGCGGCCAATATCCGGCACATACGGTCGTGAATGCGCTGGATGTCCTCCTGCGTGAACAGGTCCGCCTGGAAGTCGTATTCCAATTCCAGGCATCCGGCGATGTCTTTGTTCGAGAAGTTGATGTGAATGGAGAGGGGAGTGGGTTCGTAGCCGGGGAATTGGTGGCGGATGTCGAAACCTGCATCCGACACATCCGGGTGACCGATGAGGTTGATGTTGAAAAAATAGCCGGGGTCCACTCCGGTTCGCTCGCGGATTTCGTTGACCAAAAAATCGAACGGATAGCGTTGATGGTTTTTCATCACATGGTTTACGTCGGCGCCCAGTTGATTTGCAAATTCCTCGAACGGGAGCCCGGGATCGATGACCACTCGCAGGGGCACAAAACTGATGAAGGTACCTGGTGTCTGCCAGAACTCGGGGGTGGAGCGGTTGTGATTGAGGGTGCCGATAACAAAATCGTCGATTCCCGTCTCCTCGCGGGTGTAGAGCGCCAGTCCCGCCAAAAAGAGCTTGAACAGGGAGCTTTTGTGATTGTCACGATAATCGTGAAGAGTGGTTCGCAGCCCGGAAGGGATCGGTAAGGTTAACACATTGCCGCTGACATCGGCGGGATCTCCATCCTGTTTCCATAATTTCACCTCTTCGGGGAGCGGGATCAGGCGCTGGTGCCAGAAGGCGAGGTCGTCCTGCGCCTGCCGGGACTTGAGGTAATCCACCTCTTCCATAATATATTTTTTGTATTGATAACCTTCTTTGGGAGTTGCGCCTGCGCCGTCGGACAAAGCGTTGTAGAGGCGATGGATCTCCCGGGCCAATAGGAATGTGGTCCAACCGTCGGACACGCCGTGGTGGACGCGCATGTAATAACCGTTTTTATTGCCTGCTAGTTTGAAAAACGCGAAATAGTGGAGAGGGGTGTCGATATAGGGCAGGGGTTCGGTGTTGCGCTGTAACAGCCATCGTTCGAACTCTTCGTCGCCTCCGGGCCCGGAAAAGTCCAGTCGGTCGATGGCGGCTCGCTCCGGCGGCGCGATGTATTGGGCTGGCACAATCCCGAGCTCCGCTTCCAGCTCGACGAACCGCAAGCAAAGGCTTTCGGTTTGCTGGAGCACGAGGTTGACCGCCTCTTCCAGAAGTCCGTAATCCAGCGGTTCGCCATAGGTGATGTAATAGATCAAGTTTTCCGACGCTGTGCCTGGATACTTCTTTTCGGTGAGGTAGATCATCTTCTGGGGGTGGCTCAACGGGTAGTGGGGGATGCCGGTGATGGAGGTCTGTCTGTCGATGATCTCCCACTCGCCAGCGATGGATTGAGTGATCGTTTCAAAGAAGCGATCCCGGTCTTCTATTGTCAGTTTTACCGCTGATTTTTCCGCATCTTTTAATTGGAGTATGTGGTCGGCGCTAATGAAGGGAATGTCGGTATGGTGACGAATGTCAGGCTCCGGCAACGCCTTGCGATCCACCTTGCCGTTGGCGGTGAGGGGCAGGCTCTCTAGAGGGATAAAAAACGCGGGCACCATGTAGGCCGGGAGTTTTTCCGACAGGAACTCTTTTAGATCGGGGGCATCGGTCTGTTGATGGAAGACTGTGTAGGCGATTAAATAAGGTCGATTGTCGCTATCTTTTTTGTCTATGACTATAACCTCTTTTACCTGGCTATGGCCCAGTAACGCGTGCTCGATTTCTCCCAGTTCGATTCTGAAGCCGCGAATCTTGACCTGGTAATCTTTACGGCCTTTGAATTCCAGATTGCCGTTTTCCAGGAAGCGGCCCAGGTCGCCGGTCTTGTAGAGGCGGATGTTGGCGCCGGGCTGGAAGGGATCGACAGTGAAGGACTGGTCGGTGCGCGCGGGATCGTTGATATAGCCGCGGCCAACTGCGATACCTGAGACCAAGATTTCGCCGGTCACGCCGATGGGGCAGAGATTCATCTCTTCGTCCACCACGTAGATCTTCATGTTGCGCAGCGGTTTGCCCAACGGCACATCCACGCCTTCCACCGGTTCGCTCATGACATGATGGGTGATATCGTCAGAAGCCTCGGTAGGCCCATAGGCGTTCACAACCGGAACTGACGGATAGATTTCCAGCCATTGGTTCACCAGATCCGGTTGCACCGCTTCGCCGGTGACCATGAGGAAGCGGAGTTCGGGAAGCGGGAGCGGAGTGTCCGCCAGGGTATCCAATATCACCGCCAGATAGGAGGGCACCACTTCAAGAATGGTTACGCCGTCGTTTTCCACTTGCCGGATGAATTGTCGCGTCTCCAGCACCAATTCATTGGAATAGACGACGACGGCTCCTCCGCGTAGCAAAGGACTGAAGAATTGCCACACCGATATGTCGAAGGTGTGGGAGGCGTTTTGCGCCACGATGGACTCTTCGTCTATAGCGAGGCCTGCGATTTTCGCCGACAAATGGTTCATCATCCCCAGGTGCTCGACTATGGCTCCTTTGGGGGTTCCGGTGGAGCCGGAGGTGAAGATGATGTAGGCTGGGTCGTGGACCGACGTTTTTGTCGCCGGAGGCGTTTGCGGCGCCCGATCCCAATCATCGGCTCTATCGTCGGTAATGACGGTTGTGGCGCCGGCGTTTTGGATGATGGCGTCGATCCGTTTCCGTGGGTATTGGGGGTCGATGGGGATATAGTGGCAACCGGCCTTCCAGACGGCGAGAATCGCCCGGACCATGCGGATGGAACGATCGAGGATCAGCGCCACAGAGCTTCCGGGCGCAAGCCCCCGGTCTATCAGCCAATTAGCCCATTGGTTGGATGTCTCGTCCAATTCGCGGTAGGTGATCATCTGGCCCTGGAACGTGATGGCCGTCGCGTCCGGCGTTTGCCGCGCTTGCCGGCTGAAACATTCGTGGTAGGGTTGGGTGGGTATCGGCGCGGCGGTGTTGTTGAAGTCTTCCAGGATTCGTTGCTTCTCTTCCTCTGTGAGAGCCGATATTTGGGAGAGGGAATAATCGGTGTTTAAAAATGCGTGCTCCAATAGCGTGAACAAATGGCGGGCGAAGCGACCGATGGATTCTTCCCTGTAGTATTGGCTGTCGTACTCTATTGTCAAGAATATGGAACCGGTGTCTTTAAAAAAAGAAAAAATGATGGGGCAATTCAGATGATCGAGATAGGATTTTTCCTGGATATTTTCCAGAACCACCGCCACATCGAATAGCGGAAATCCTTCGGCTTCCTGGAAGCCCAGGTTGTCGTACAATAGAACTTCAATGGGGAAATTTTGGTGCTCGATGGCGCCGTTGATCTCCTGCCGGATTTCTTTGAGAAAAAGCTTGAACGGAACGTTGGCATCGATGGCGAAGCGGAGGGGCAAAATTGTGTTTATGAGGGCCGCGTCTTCTTGCTGCCTGTCGATCGAGGTGCCGATGATGATATCTTTGTTGCCGGTGTATTTATGCAGCAAGAGTACGACGCCGGCGGTGAATATCATATGCAACAAGGGATCGTGACCTTTGCTCACCTGCTCGAGACGCTGGTAGAGCGAGCTGTCGATGGCGAGGCGCGCGCTTTTGGGGGAAGGCCCTTGTTTGAGGCCGATGCTGCTATCGGGCGGGAGGACTGTTTTCGCTATCTCTCCCGAGAGTTTATCGAGCCAGTACCGCTTCTCTTTGAGAGCCTGGCTACTGGCAATGGAAATATCCCTGGATTGTCTCATGTTTTGTTCATCCTCTCGTTTGGTGTTTATTTATAGATCGAAATCACAGTCCATTGTTCGTTTGTTTATGGCGTGGCTGACGGTCTGAAGTTTTTTGTTTTCCTGGATATAGCGTTTGCGGCTGAGAAAGTCCATGAGCGGGGGAACCGCGTTTTTGTGAAGTTTTTGCCAGCGTTTGTCCGCTGCCATGTGTTCGCTCAAGGTGTAGGGGTTGGGAATGCCCAGTTTGCGGCAATGCTTTTCGAACCGGAACATCCGGTCGAACACCTCTTGCCGCAATGGTTCGATCTCAAGGGTCCAGGTCTTGAAGACCAATGTGTCGTGCGTCCATTCGGGGAACAGGTACTTACGTTTCTCGCCCCATTGGTCCGACATGTTCTGGGCTGAATAATAATAGAGGAAGGGGTTGGTCTCAGCCTGGTAAATGTCGTCTTTCATCTCTTCAACCAGGTCCAGGGTCATCTGGAAGTCCTCCTCGGTTTCCTCCGGATGACCGATGACCCAGTAGGTGGTGGTCTTGATCCCCGCCAACGCGAGGCTCGACACCGCCTGCCTGGTGAGTTCCGGAGTGATTTTTTTCCCCATCATGTCCAATATCCGCTGCGACCCGCTCTCGTTGCCCATCCGTACCCGGTACAGGCCCCCCCGCCGCCAGAGGATGGTCTTCTCGATATTGGTGGAGGCTTTGTCCACTTTGTAGTAGGTGTCGTAGTAGATGGAGGCGTCGGCGGCGATCAGTTCTCTGGCAAGGCCGGATACCACGGGATTGATGAGGGAGTCGGTCATGAAGAACAGTTGATGCCCGTAGCGGCGGTGGAGCTCGATCATTTCCCGGGCTGTGTCTTTGACGTCGCGCAAGCGGTGTTTACCGTAATAGTCCCTGGTGACGCAGAAACTGCAATCAAAGGGGCAACTGGCGGATCCTGTGCCCGGCAAATAGGGATATTTGTCCAGGTCGAAGTCGGAGAAATCAGGGATGTTGGTATCGCTGAATTGCAAGATCTCGCCGTTGATGTCCTCTTTTGAGTAGACTCGTTGTGATTCCGGGAGTTCCCCCTCCAGGTATTTCAAAAACAGGAGCTCCCCCTGGCCGAGAATAATCTTGTCCAGAAAATCTTTCGAATAGTCGAGCAAAATCTCAAAATTCGGCGTCCCTCTTGTATGAGTGTCCACAAATGTGCCGCCCCCCCACAACCGTTTTAATGTGCGGATAATTTTCCTTGATGATTTTGAGAGCGAATAGAGACGCCGGCAGGGTCTGTTTGTAAACCGTC
>JAHELQ010000282.1 GCA_024644125.1 Candidatus Aminicenantota bacterium
AAGACCAGCCTCGAAATCAAACGAAAAGTCCTCGAAAAACTGACGGAAAACAACCTCTACCCGTATACCACATTTTATTTGCGCTATATAAAAGAAACTCACGGCCACTATTGGGTCAACCATTTCTCCACCATCGGCGTCATCGGCATGAACGAGGCCCTCCTCAATCTCGCCGGCGAATCCATTGCCACTCCCAACGGCCAGTCTTTGGCGATAAAGATCCTGGACCACATGCGCGGGCGTTTGCTGGAATACCAGCAAGCGACCGGCAACCGCTACAATCTGGAAGCAACTCCGGCAGAAAGCACATCGTACCGGCTGGCCAAACTTGATAAAAAAATCTACCCGCACATCATCAGCGCAAACGAACAAGATGCCCGTAACGGCGGAGAACCGTTTTACACAAACTCCTCCCATTTGCCGGTAAATTATACCGATGACATCTTCGAAGAGCTGGAGCTCCAGGATCATTTGCAATCAAAATACACCGGCGGAACCGTGCTTCATTTTTATTGCGGAGAAAAAAACCTCCACCCCCAAACCGTCAAACAATTGGTGAAGAAAGTCTGCTACGGATACAATCTCCCCTATTTCACCATTTCCCCGACATTCAGCGTCTGCCCCTCCCACGGCTACCTGGCTGGAGAAGAAAAATCATGCCCCGCCTGCGGACAGGAAACGGAAATCTATTCCCGGGTGGTGGGATACTTGAGGCCCATCAGCCAATGGAACGAAGGAAAAATAGCGGAATTCAAATTGCGGACCACCTACCGTCTGGCGGAGAAGGCCATTTGAACATCGCCGCCTTGCAGCGCTGCACTCTTAGCGATTACCCCGGCAAACTGGCGGCCATCGTCTTTTGCCGGGGCTGCGATTTCCGCTGTCCCTATTGCCACAATCCCGAGCTTCTACTTCCACACAGGGAAAACGCAATAACTCCCACCCAGGTTCTAGAGTTTCTTCAATCAAGACGAGGGAAATTGGACGCCGTTGTCTTCAGCGGCGGCGAGCCGACACTGCAAACCAACGAGCTCATCCTCCTGGCTGCCAAAATAAAAAGCCTGGGCTTCCACATAAAATTGGACACCAACGGCAGCCAACCGGGCATTGTAGCCCAATTGCTCAAAAAAGAACTACTGGACTACATCGCCATGGACATAAAAGGGCCTCCGCATAAATACCCACAAATTGTCGGAGTTCCTTGCGATTGGCGCCCTATGGCAGAGAGCGTCGCACTGATAAAAAATTCTGGAATCGATTACGAATTCCGAACCACCGTCGCGAATCCCCTATTAACTCCGGAAGACATCGAATCATGCGCAAAATCTATCCAGGGAGCCAAACAATATATCCTCCAGCCCTACAAAAAATTGGATCCCCCAACACCTGAATCAGCCGATCTCAAAACCCCCACCTACCTGGAATTGGACACCACGCGCCAATTGGCGTCCCCCTGGGTGGAAGCCTGTCACATCCGCAATTGACAATCCGGTTATCCCGGCCGCCGCAACTCTTCACGATTCAACAAACGGCTTGATTGTTGTCAAAAAAAGAGATTATTATAGAATTGGAGCTTCACCAGGAAAGTAATTTTGCCGAAGGAGAAGATGATGCAGCGCAATACAATATGATCTAACGCTAGTTTCAAACGACAGCTAATTCTCATCAATCTACGGATTAGAAATAGACTCACCCGCAAAATCATAGATCACCCCCGATCTTTAAATCGATCCGGCAATCGACAAAATAAACTGTTGACAAAAAACCGTTGAAAAACTAAAATGATACTTCGAGGCATAATCCAAGGGAAGAGGGTTTTAAACCCCACAGCCCCCGCTGCCGTGACCGGGTCCCGGGCAATTCCGGGAAACAGTCTTTAAGGAAACAGCCACTGTCATTCGCATGGGAAGGCTTTTAAAGACCCCGGGAGTCGGAAGACCTATTAGCCTTGACATTGGATGCCGTTATTCGCGGAGGGCGATTGACGGAAATTGGTCAACCCCTCCAACGCAACGACCAGGAGACAGTATGAACTTCTTGAAAAGCATAGTGGCCGCGCTCCAGTTTATGACAGTCTTACCGCTGCCTATCAAGACGGACCACTCGCACCTGGCCCGCTCCATCGCGTGGTTCCCTTTGGCGGGAATGGTGGTGGGGGGCTTGTGCGGCGCAGGGCTGATAGGGTTCAACCGGGTATTCGACCAAAGAATATCGAGCGCCCTTGTCATCGCCCTCTACCTGATTCTTACCCGCGGGTTGCACATGGACGGTTTTATGGACACCATCGACGGATTCTTCAGTAGAAAGAGTAGAGAGAGAATCCTCGACATCATGAAAGAATCGACAGTCGGAAGTTTCGCTGTTTTAGGGGCTGGCGTCTGGTTCCTGATTGTCTTCGCCGCCTTGCCTCAGATCCACTGGCAGGATCTCATCGTGATCCATGGATTGAGCCGCTTCGCCATTACATTGCAGCCCCTCATCTTTTCATACCCAAGGCAAAGCGGCACCGGCAAATTTTTTGTTGAAAACGCGAAAACATATTCATTTATCATCGAGTTCATCCTCATCGCCGCCGGATTATGGTACATCCACCCGCCGTATCTCAAAAGCCTCGCTCTGGCGCTGGCAGCATCCCTCGCTTCCGGAGCCTGGTCCCACCGGATGATCGGCGGCATCACCGGCGACACCGCCGGCTTTACCATCGAAACCATTCATGTAATTTTGCTTTTAAATGCGACAATCTACTTGTAGACAGGAAAATGGAGGAATTAATGAACACGCTAAAACATTATATCGACAGCATCGAAGAGATCGATGCAGACTTCGGCGAGCAAGCCCTCGACCGCCACAACAACCTGACAAAACCCATGGGCAGTCTCGGACAATTGGAGACCCTTTCGATACGGATCGCGTCTATGACCCACACATTCCCACCGGTCGTAGGTAGAAAAGTTTTATTCACCCTGGCGGGCGACCATGGCATCGTTGCAGAAGGGGTGAGTGCGTATCCCCAGGAAGTGACCGGCCAGATGGTCTACAACTTCCTCGGCGGCGGCGCAGCGATCAATGTGCTGGCGAAACACGCCGGAGCGGAAGTCATTGTCGGCAATCTCGGAGTGAAAGCTCCGATCGAGTCTGACCACCCCAATTACAGACACCTCAAAATCGCAGATGGAACCGCGAACATGGCTCACGGCCCGGCCATGACCGAGGAGCAGGCGATCCGCGCCATTCAGGCGGGCATCCAGATGTTCGAAGACGAACATCGCAAGCATCCCATTCATCTGGCCGGAACAGGCGAGATGGGCATCGGCAATACGACACCCGCCACCGCCATCCTGGCCGTCATCGCGGGAATTCCGCCGGAGCAAGTGGTGGGACGGGGGACAGGTATCGACGACGAAGGCCTGACTCGAAAAACAACTGCCATACAAAAAGCCATTCAGATCAACCAACCAGATAAAAACGACGGTATCGACATTCTCCGTAAAGTGGGTGGCTTTGAAATCGCAGGCCTCGTAGGCGTCATACTGGCCGCCGCCAAAAATAAAGTCCCGGTATTGATCGACGGTTTCATCAGCACCTCGGCAGCCCTCATCGCCGCCATCCTGAATCCCATCTGCAAAGATTACATGATCGCCGCCCATGAATCCCAGGAGCCGGGCCATTGGAAAATGTTGAGAATTCTGGATAAAAAACCGTTGCTGAACCTGAATCTGAGATTGGGCGAAGGTACAGGAGCCGCGCTGGCCATGCAGATCGTGGACGCCGCGATAAAGATTGTGACAGACATGGCGACCTTCTCCGAAGCGGGCGTTAGCAACAAGGACTGACGATGAAAAAGATAACTCTTGTGCTGGGCGGTATCAGAAGTGGGAAATCCCACTTCGCGGAACAAAAGGCGCTGTATTACGCGAAGCGGCCGGTCTACATCGCAACCGCCGTCCCGTTCGACGACGAAACCAGAGAGCGTGTCGCCCTGCACCGGGAACGCCGCCGTGACCAGTTTGACGTATTCGAAGAACCGTCGGATCTCGTCCCGGTCCTGGCGAAACTTCAGGACCAGACCGTGCTGGTGGATTGCATGACCCTCAACCTCTCCAACCGCCTGCTGGCTAAAGACGAAGATGCGCCTCTGCCGCGATTGATCGCGGGGGACGACCTCTACCTGGAGCGCATCCGCCGAACAATCGAGCAAAATCGTTTGAACGTGATCTTCGTCAGCAACGAAGTGGGATTCGCGCCTGTGGCCGCCAACCGGTTGGGCAGATATTTCCAGGATCTCCAGGGAAGGTGGAATCGTCTTCTGGCAAGCTTTGCCGACGAAGTGTACATGATCCAGGCCGGGATCCCCGCCATCTTGAAAAAAGAGAAGCGTCTTCCGTTCAAACTATCCGCCCCATCCTACCTGTATCCCGGAGGCTATATCGAAAACATCACCCGCACCATGGAGACCCTTGACGACATTCAATTGCTCTTGTTCGATTCCGTTGACGACGATCCTCTCTTCCGGGAAGGGACGCTATCCACCCTCCGCTACCTGCAACAGGGCGCCGACATCACCTACAGCGTTCACATGCCAGTCGCCCCCAGAGTGTTCGAGGACTTCGAAGCCCGCCTCGCCAGCAGCCTTTCGATAATCGGTACCCTGAAGCAACTGGACATCTCCAGCTTCACCTTCCATTACGACCTCCCGCACCAGGCGGTCTGGGAAGAGCTGAATCTCGAAGCCATCCAATCCATCGACGAAGCCTACATCGGCTTCTTCTCCGCCATCCGCGACCAATTCCCCGACATCGACATCTCGCTGGAAAACACCGCCACCCCAATCTCCGCCCTGGACAATGTCGTCAACCAGAGCGACATCTCCTATTGCATCGACATCGGGCACCTGATCATCCAACGACGCCACCTCGACGAGATCCTACCCCGCCTGCGCCGCACATCTGTCATCCACTACCACGGAACACAAACCGTCGAAGGAAACCCTCGCGACCACCAGCCCATCCAATTCGACCGCGCCATATTCCAATTACTGGAAAATTACCACGGCATCCTGACCATCGAAAACTACCACCCCACTCTCTTCAACCAAAGCCGCGCCCAACTGGAACGCTATTTTTGAACACAACTCCCAAAACCAGTCAATTTAGCCGGGTTAAATAGAAAAAATTTACCGCCGCAAATGGTAAAACGCCTGAAAAAAATCCTAATAACGTTTATAGTAAATGGTTTTCGAAATGTGCGCTAATCTATAAGTTGGAATTATACCACTAAAAAAATCCTGGCTAAATTTCTGGATCAACAATAGAAAACCGACAATCACTCGGTGACGACAAAGATGTAGGGCTTTTGCGAGACCGGGCTCTGCCCCACCACCACAATCGTATCGTAGACCTCTTCGATGATCTGGTAGGTGAGCACCTCAGCCGGCGGGCCATCTTTGTGGATACGACCGTCGCTCGCCAAAAGCAGCCGGTCGCAATATTCCGCCGCCAGATTCAAATCGTGAAGCACCATTACAACGGTTACGCCGCTCTCCCTGTTCAAACGGCGAATTTGCCCCAACACCCTCACCTGGTGGGTGATATCCAGAAACGTGGTGGGCTCGTCCAACAACAACAACTGAGGCTGCTGGGCAATGGCCCGGGCCAACAACACCAGTTGCCGTTGCCCGCCGCTCATCTCCCCCATCGCTTTCTGCCGCAATTCCAGTGTGCCTGTCAATTGAAGGGCCCGATCCACCTGAAGATAATCCTCCCGCGTCTCCAGGAATTGAAACTTCTCATAATGGGGAATCCGGCCCAACATCACATACTCCTCGACAGTCATCCCCGGAACCGGCGCATCCTGCATCACCATCGCCACGTTCCTGGCAAACTCCTTAAGCCCGATGGTCTGGATATCTTCCCCCCGGAAGGAGACAATCCCCCGCTTCGGCTTCAAGATACCGCCGATGGCCCGAAGCAGCGTCGTTTTTCCCGAACCGTTCGGCCCGATGATCCCGATCATCTCCCCTACCCGCACTTCGAAGCCCACATCGCGCAGAAGAAACGAATCATACCCACACACCAGTCCGTTTACCGAGAGCAGTGGCTCTACCATGACATCCCCCGCTTCGTCAATGTATAGACAAACAGCGTCCCGCCTACAATCCCGGTAATCACCCCCACCGGCAATGTCTGCAATGGAATCAACGTTCGCGCCAACATGTCGCAACCCACCAAAAAGATGGCGCCGCTCAAAAACGATGCGGGCAGCAGAAAGCGATGATCCTGACCGGTGAACATGCGCACAAAATGCGGCACCACCAATCCCACAAACCCGATGGGACCTGCCACCGCAACGCAGCATCCGGTCATCAACGACGCCAACACAAAGAGACGCCGCTTCGCCTTCTCAGCGTCAACGCCCAGGCTGCGAGCCTGGTCTTCCCCCAATATCAGCGCGTTCAAATGGATACTGTAAAAGAAGGCCACAAGCAAACCAGCCACGCCGGCAGCCATTGTAAACCAGATCAACGGCCGGTTCAATTCCGACAACGAACCCATCAACCAGAACACCACCGCCGGCAAATCCTGAGTGGACGCGATCGACATCATCAACATAATCAGCGAGGAGGAGATGAAACTGATCATCACCCCGGTCAGCAGCAATTGTCGTATCCGCAGTATTCGGTTCACCAGACTGATCCGGTACACCAACGCCACCACAGCCAGGGCTCCTACAAATCCTGCCAATGGGATGGTCACAAGCCCTAAAGCCTGACTTACCCCTGTTACGATCACCAGGGCGACGGCCAATGCCGCGCCGCCGGAAATCCCAAGAGTATAAGGCTCCACCAGAGGATTGCGGAATACCCCTTGCAAAATAACGCCGCTGAGGCTCAGCGCGCCCCCCACGGCAATCCCGAGCATCACCCGCGGCAACCGCAAT
>JAHELQ010000283.1 GCA_024644125.1 Candidatus Aminicenantota bacterium
CTGGATATCGATTTCCTTCTTCATCATACACCACATTATACCCTAAAACCATTGGCCGAAAAAGGTCAGAAACGAAAACTAGTTTCAAAAATAAAAAAGTAGAAAAACTCTTTACTTTTCATTTTTCGTTCGCTATAATTACAACATCAAATATAGTAAATGTATATCATTCAATATATATTAGAAAATTTTGTACTAAGGTGAGCAAAGAATGAAAAAAACATTCGACCGAAGAGAATTTATAAAGATCTCAGGTATGGGACTGGGCGGCCTGGCCCTTGGCGCCGGCCTGCTCAATTATTCGGAATCTTCCCCGTCCCCGGGTCACCCTGCATTGACAGCGAATATAACCCGGACTCCGACCTATTGCGAGATGTGCACATTCAAATGCGCCGGCTGGGTGTATCAATTGGATGGGAAACCCTGGAAAATTATTGGGAACGACATCGACCAACACTCGTACGGGAGATTGTGCACCAAGGGTTCGGCGGGAATTGGGGCATACAGTGACCCGGACCGTTTGAAAACCCCCTTGATCCGGACCGAAGAGCGCGGCAAGCAAGTGTTCAAAGAGGCCACCTGGGATGAAGCGTTCGCATATATCGCCAAAAAGCTTCGGGACATTGCTGAAAAACACGGCCCCGATAGTGTAGCTCTCTTTACTCACGGCTCTGGCGGCAGTTTTTTCAAGACATTGCTGAAGGGGTATGGCTCGGCCAATATTACGGCCCCCTCTTACGCCAATTGCCGAGGCCCCAGGGAAGAAGCCTACCTGCTGACCTACGGCGAGGCCATCAATTCTCCGGAGCGCACCGATATGAAGAATTCCAAATGCATTGTTCTGCTTGGTTCCCACATCGGCGAGAACACACATAGCGCTCAGGTGAATGAATTCGCCCAGGCAATCCGCAACGGAGCATCCATCATTACAGTGGATCCCCGTTTTTCCGTTGCCGCAGGCAAATCGAAGTATTGGTTGCCCATCAAACCGGGAACAGACATGGCGTTATTACTTTCATGGATCCATGTCATCGTAGAGGAAAATCTCTACGACAGAGCTTACGTCGAAAAATACACTACGGGATTTGACAAGCTGAAGCAAGCGGTCAAGCAATACACACCCGAATGGGCCTATCCGGTCACATCAATCAAGCCTGAAGTTATTCGTGAAACCGCCAGGGAAATGGCAAAACACGCGCCCGCGACATTGGTTCACCCCGGCCGTCATGTGGTTTGGTATGGGGACGACACCCAACGGGTACGGGCCGGCGCGATCCTGAATGCGTTGTTGGGAAGTTGGGGACGCAAAGGCGGTTTTTATATCCCCTCTGAAGCGGAAGTCCCGGAATATCCAATCCCTCACGCGCCAAAACCCAAACGTACCTGGCGCGACGCGATGCCCGGCAAATTTGAACTGGCCAATCTCGCTCTCTCGTCAGGCATTTGCGACGCCACCATCCCGACGCAGGGCAGGGATTACAATATCAAAGGTTGGCTCGTTTACGGGACCAATCTCATTCACACACTCCCGGACCCCCAAAAGACACTTGACGCCATCCAAAACCTGGATCTGTTGGTGGCAATCGATATATTGCCCGCAGAGATAACAGGCTGGGCGGACGTTGTATTACCTGAATGCACTTATCTTGAACGCTACGACGACATCCGCATCTCCCCCGGGCGCGAGCCTCAAATCGCGTTGCGCATGCCTGCGTTCAAGCCCAAATACGACAGTAAACCCGCATGGTGGATAGCCAAAAATCTGGCAAAAAAAATGGGGCTGGAACAATATTTTCCCTGGAATGATATCGAGGAATACCTGGAAGTGCGTTTGGAAAAAGTTGGAAGTTCATTGGCTGAAATGCAAAAACTCGGAGTTAAAGACCTCCCGAAGGCCACGCCCAACTATTTCGCTCCCGGCGAAGACATTGAATTCGGTACAGACAGTGGAAAAATAGAGCTCTACTCCCAGACGCTGGAAAACTACGGCCATGATCCGATCCCCCGGTTCACTCCTCACGAAGAACCGCCGGACGGTTACTACCGTTTACTCTACGGACGATCCCCCTCCCATTCCTTCGGCCGCACCGCGAACAATCCCCTCCTGACCCAATTGGTACCGGAAAACGAGGTCTGGATAAATACCAATATCGCCAGGGAGTGGGGAATCAAAACCGGGCAATATATTAAATTGATAAACGAGGACAACACCTCCAGCAACAAGGTTCGGGTGAAGGTGACGGAACGGGTACGGCCCGACATTGTATTCATGGTACACGGATTCGGTCACAACCAGAAAAAAATGAAACGCTCCTTCAATAAAGGCGCCAGTGTCACCCATCTCATTTCAAGAACGAAAACCGACCCTATCATGGGAGGCGTCGGAATTCGCGGAAACTTTGTGACCTTTGAGGTTTAGGAGACAGCAATGAAGCAGAAAAAGAAAAAATACGCGATGGTCATCGATACCAAAACCTGCGTCGGGTGTGGAGCCTGTGTCGTGGCATGCAAGACCGAAAACCAGGTTCCGGAAGGATTGCACCGGGTGTGGGTCACCGAAGAGGTCTCGGGAAAATTTCCCAACTTACAAATGGAGATCCGTTCGGAGCGTTGCAATCATTGTTCCAACGCCCCCTGCGTCGCCAATTGCCCCACCGGAGCCAGTCATGTCAAAACCGACAGCAACATCGTGACAGTGGACCCGTCAAAATGTACCGGTTGCAAGGCGTGCATGGCCTCCTGTCCCTACAGCGCCCGGTTTGTCATGACCGAGGGTTATGTGAGCAAGTGCTCGTTCTGCTCCCACCGGGTGGAAAAAGGCCTGGCTCCGGCTTGCGCATCGGTTTGCCCCACCCGCTCCATCGTATTTGGAGATTTGAACGATCCCAACAGCGATGTGTCAAAACTGGTCAAAAGCAGAAAAAACAAACGGTTGGTTCCCGAAGCTGGAACCGAACCCAAC
Organism: Candidatus Aminicenantota bacterium; assembly: GCA_024644125.1. Lineage (GTDB taxonomy): Bacteria > Acidobacteriota > Aminicenantia > UBA2199 > UBA2199 > JAHELQ01. Next base: position 2,963 of record JAHELQ010000283.1, read on the forward strand.
ATCTATTATCTTGTGTGAAGAGGTGGATATGAATGAAATAACGATTACAACAAACAAAATCGCGCAAGCTGCCGGCCCCGGCATCCATGTCTGGGGTTGGGAAGTCCCGGTCTATTTGTTCCTGGGCGGATTGACAGCCGGGATTCTCATTCTTTCAGCACTGATGATCTTGAAAAACCGCGGAAAGGAATTTGCAGTCGCCACCAATAAAATTGTCCTATTGGCGCCGGTGTTTCTCAGTCTCGGTATGCTCGCCCTATTTCTGGACCTTGAACACAAATTGTATGTGTGGCGGTTCTACACCGCCTTCAACATCACCTCTCCCATGTCATGGGGTTCGTGGATCCTGCTTCTGGTCTACCCGCTGAGTTTTTTGCTGATTTTAGCCACCTTCCGGCAAGGATTCCCGACAACTTATTCCTTTATCGAGTCATTCCTCAAAAACAGGAAAAAACTGTCGAAGTATGTGGATAAATACAGGAACATATTCGAATTCAGTGAACGACACAGTCTATTAATCGCGAAAATCACAATTCCAGTGGCTATTTTGTTGGGCATTTACACTGGCATTCTCCTCAGCGCCCTTGGCGCCCGTCCTTTCTGGAATTCCTCGATCATGGGCCCTATATTTCTGGTGTCCGGAGTATCTACTGCGGCTGCGCTGGTGATCCTCCTCTCCCCCAAACATCAGGAGGTACGCTATTTCACCCGAATCGACCTCGGATTGATCGGCATTGAATCGGGCCTCTTAATCTTGTTTATTATCGGCATGGCGACATCGTCAACACAACACCAGAACGCGTTGGAATTGATCCTGGGAGGTCCGTTGACAGCCACATTCTGGGTGCTCATCATGGGTATGGGGTTACTGCTTCCGGCATTTTTGGAATTGCTGGAGCTGAAGGGAAAACAGATACCGAAGTTTTTAGGCGCTGGATTTGTACTCCTGGGAGGGCTACTTCTCAGATTCATCATTGTGGAAGCGGGCCAGCTATCGACCTGGCTCCCTTATTAAAAAGGAGAAATTATTTATGGAGAAAAATTTGAAAGCCCAAAAATATTGGTCTCCCTATATCGCCGGTGTGGGATTGGGGCTGGTACTTCTGGCCGCATTTTTTATCACCGGTCACGGACTGGGGGCGTCGGGCGCTCTCATGCGTTCCGTTGTGGCGGTGCAAAAGGCGGCCTCGCCCGAGCATGTGAATCAAAACCAGTACCTGGTCAAATATAGCGGCGGAGATCAGAGTCCGCTGAAAGACTGGTATGTATTTGAGTTATTGGGAGTCTTAGTCGGCGGTTTGCTCTCCGGAGCCCTGGCCGGTAGAGTGAAGAAGGAGACCAATCACGGTCCCCGCATAACCGAGAAGAAGCGATGGATGTATGCGCTGGCCGGCGGAGTTTTGTTCGGTTTCGGCGCCCGTTTGGCCCGGGGATGTACCAGTGGAGTCGCGCTATCGGGCGGAGCGGTATTGTCAGTCGGCGCGTGGGCCACAATGATGGCGATTTTCGCTTCGGCGTATGGCCTGGCATACTTCTTCAGGAAGCAATGGATTTAGGAGGAACACCATGTTCGCACCATTGGAGATATTTTCGAATTTCAAATTGGAGCTCAGCCTTCTGATCGCCTTCGCGATTGGTATCGGCTTCGGTTTTTTCCTGGAACGCGCCGGATTCGGCAACTCCAGGGTACTGGCTTTACAGTTTTACTTCCGCGACATGACTGTTTTTAAAGTCATGTTCACTGCCATTATCACCGCCATGACAGGGTTGATATTTTTTAATGCCTTTGGCTGGTTGGACTTGAATTCCGTATTTATCAATCCGGCTTATCTCTGGCCCGGCATTGTGGGTGGTTTGATCATGGGCGCAGGTTTTGTCATCGGCGGCTACTGCCCCGGCACTAGCGTCGTGGGGTTGTCCACCCTCAAGATAGATGCCTTGTTTTACATCATCGGCGCTCTGGCGGGAATGTTCGTATTCGGCGAGACTATCCCCATGGTCTTTGATTTCTACAATAGTGGCCTTGTGGGGGAATCCCTCACATTGCCGCGTTTATTGGGCGTGCCGGCAGGCGTTGTCGGTTTCATCGTGATTCTTGTGGCGCTGGGCGGCTTCTGGGGCTCAGAGCTATTGGAAAAGAAATTTGCCCGTCAGGAGGAAATATGAAATTGCAAGGAAAACAAATAGGATTACTGATCGCTCTCATCCTGGGCGCCATCATGATATTTCTGCCGGCGCAGGACGACGTGAAGTACCGGATCGACCCCGAAGCGTTGGGGAAAAGTATCCTCGAGAGCGAAGACCACATCCAGCCGCAAACTCTTTCGGAATGGATCATTGAAGGTCGAAGGGATTATATGCTGATAGATATCCGCCCGGAAGGTGAATTCGCGCAGAATAACATCAAAGGGGCTGTCAACATTCCGTTACCGGAATTGCTGAAACGGGAAACACTGGACGGATTACCGTCAAACGACAAATTAATCGTCATCTATTCCAATGGCAATTCCCACGCCGCCCAGGCATGGACAGTGATGAAAAGCGCGGGAATCAACGCCTATTTGCTTGAAGGGGGATTGAATTATTGGAGTGAGGCAATCCTCAATCCCCAACCCCCGACAGGCGAATTCTCCGACGATGAAATTCTTCGTTACAAAACGGCAGCGGCAGTAGCGAATTATTTAGGAGGCGGCTCCGGAACAAGTCAGGAAACATCGGCCGCCCAACCAGAGAAAAAAAATAAAATAATCCGCCCCCAAAAAACGAAGAAAAAGCTAAAAGGATGTTAAAATATTATGTGCAGATTGATTCTGATAGCGGACAAATGATGACAAAACAAACAGAACGGTCGTTTTACGAACCTGTATACACCATCGGTATAGCCGCCAACAGGCTTGGTATCTCTGTTCACTCCCTCCGCCAGTATGAAACTGAGGGTTTGATCTTGTCGCATAAAACGCCTACTGGCCGCAGGCTCTATTCCGATCTCGAAATCGAGAAGGTTCGCTGCATTAAAAACATGATACAGGACGAAGGGCTAAATTTCGAAGGCATCAGGCGATTGATGGCCCTTATCCCTTGCTGGAAATTGAGAGAATGCTCCCGCGAAATTCAGGCCATATGCTCGGCGTTCAGTGATTCCGCAAGGCCCTGCTGGTCATCGTCGGAAAAATGCGCCCATCCGTTACCCTCCTGCCGCGATTGCCCGGTGTACCAAAAAATAGTACATTGCAGCGAATTAAAAAATATAATCTACGAAGAATATTAGCGATTTTAATCAATACAGAGCGCCTCTTTAATAATTTTTTTTGTTAATTTTCTTGACTTTATTGTGCAAAACTCGTGATAATTAAGAGTTATAAGGAGGAAACATGAATCGCAAGTTAAAACTAAAGAGGGAGACGGTTGCCCGCCTCAACGAAGAAAACCTGAAAAAGATTATCGGCGGAAAAGAAACTTTCACCGAACCCGGCACGTGCTGTTGTATCCCCTGTGATACATCCGACCCCATGCCCACGATCTTCAAAGTGAACTGCTAGTTCCCAGTCAGGTGGTCTTGCCAGGCAAGACCACCTCGTCTCCAGCCTACCCTATTTGTTCTTCCTCCGTTTCCCAACGAAGCGCCAGATCAGGACCATTAGTGTCACAGGCCAATACAGAACCGGTAGTATTCCTGCGTACGCTGCCATCCCAATATTCCGGGACGCCGCCAACGACACGGCCGGATTACCGAACGGGTTGTCGTTGATCAAGTAAGTCCAGGTAGTCGACGAACCTCTGATGCCAGTAGCGGATAAATCGAACGCGCCATCGTTCACAGCGATGTACTTCAAAGCGAGAAGCAAATCCTCTTCGATCTTGATCCAGATTTGCGAAAATTCTTTTGTAACCACCTGTTGAAACTCAGCCAGGGGAATCCGCCCACCATACCGGTAAAGATGAATCCCTTCCTTGACATCCGCCGCAAGAGAC
>JAHELQ010000284.1 GCA_024644125.1 Candidatus Aminicenantota bacterium
CAGAAATTCGTTGAACACAGAGTTGCTGGCGGAATTGAATCACGTGATGGATGTGGCGGAAGAGAATCCTCATTGCCGGTTTGTGGCATTGGAGGGTCAGCAGGGAATATTCTGCACTGGTATGGATTTCCAGGAGGTGTCTGAATCGGACGCGGCAGGGGAAATCGAGCGTTTGGCGGCCCAGGCGGGAAACGACCTGACCGCCAATCCGTTTATGGCGATACTGAAGCGGTTTACGTTATCGCCCAAAATTGTTATCGCCATTGTTGACGGAGTGGTGATGGCGGGCGGAGTAGGCTTCGTCGCCGCCAGCGATCTGGTGATCGCCACGGCCCGGTCCAGTTTTACCGTTTCCGAGGCGTTATGGGGTCTGTTGCCGGCTGTGGTGGCCCCGTTTCTGGTACGGCGGGTGGGATTTCAGGCGGCGTACCGCATGGCGTTGACCACCACCACTGTCACTGCCGCCAAAGCGTCTGAAATGGGCCTGGTGGACGAAGTGTGCGACGATCCCTATGATTGTTTGCACCGGTGGTGGTTGCGGTTGTCGAAACTGAAAGAATCCACGGTGGGGAATTTGAAGCAGTATTTCAGGAATATGTGGATTATCGACGAAAGGATGGAAAACTGCGCGGTGTCGGAGATTTCCAACTTGCTGACCCAACCGGATGTGTTGGCCAATATCGTCAATTATGTGAAATTCAAGCGTCTCCCCTGGGAGACTTGAGGAGGCCGGGATATGAGCGGCGAACAGGTCATTTTTGCAAGAATCGAAAACCATATCGCGTTCATCGCCATGGAGGAGCGGGAGCATAAAAACACCTTTACCGAACGGTTCATGAGAGGAATGTTGGAGACTTTCGCCCGCGTCGGAGAGGATCCCGGCGTGAAGGTGGTGGTGCTGCACGGTTACGACAATTATTTTTGTTGCGGCGGCACCAAGGAGGAGTTGCTCTGGCTCCACGAAGGGATGGGCAAAGAGGGGGAGGACCGGATCCAGTTTACCGACGGGAACTTCCACGATCTACTTCTTCGATGCGGCGTTCCGGTGGTGGCGGCGATGCAGGGGCACGCCCTGGGGGCGGGATTCGCCATGGGCTGTACCGCCGATTTTATGGTGTTGGCGGAGCAGTGTATTTATAGCACCAATTTCATGAAATATGGATTCACTCCTGGGATGGGGGCCACATGCATCGTGCCGGAGAAGTTGGGAACAGTCCTGGGCAACGAGATGTTGTTCCGGGCCGGCAATTATTACGGCAAGGAATTGAAGGAACGCGGCGCCCCGTTGATCATCGTGCCCCGGGAACAGGTGATGGAAACCGCCTGCGCCCTGGCGGCGGACCTGGCGCAAAAGCCGCGTCTTTCTTTGCAAAAACTGAAAGAGAACCAAACTTTCGAATTGCGGCGGCGGTTTGAAGCTGCCGTGGAACGGGAGTTGGAGATGCACCGGGCAACCTTCACCCAACCGGAAGTCAGGCAACGGATCGAAGCCCTGTTCGGCAATTGATCCGGTCAAAGGACCGGTGTTTGTAAATTCTGAGCGAAACGTAAAAAAAAATAAATATCGCATGTAAAAAACACTTGGAGGTTTATATGGACTCAAACACAAATTTTGAGACTCTCATTAAAAAGACAAAGCAGAGTATGTTTGTGACTCTATTCTTGTGGCCGATTTTCACTCTGGTGACCGCCGTCATTCTGATGCTGGTGGGAAAGCACGAGGAGTGGGATCTTGTGACCGCGGCCTGGCTGACGGTTGGTTTTTCGATTTTGCCGTTGTTGATCTATGTCTACACCCAGATGACGCTACCCAACAAAGACGGGTACAGTGTGCCCAGTCATAATTACAGATTGAGGTTCATCTTGCGTTGGATCGAGGTCTGCGCCGTGGGATATGTGTCGGCTCCGGCCTGGTCGTTGTTGATGGACCGTTTGATCGGATTGAAGTCCATGGTGCCGCAGCCCTACAATTGGATTGGGATGGCGCCGTTCGTACTGGGATGCATTATCGTTCTCTGGGCGTCCTTTACCTATATGAATAAAGGGAAAGGGACCACCGTTCCATACGAGCCGACGCAGGACCTCATCACCGAGGGACCGTACAGATTCGTGCGCAATCCCATGGTGATCGGCACCCACTTCCTGGTGGTCGGCCTGTCCATTGTTATCGGCTCCTATATTTTTATGTTGTTGAGCCTGCTCTCCGTCATCAATGGACATCTGTACGCGGTTGAGATCGAGGAAAAAGAGATGGAAACCCGTTTTGGGGAAAAATATCTGGAATACAAGTCCAGAGTCCCCCGCTGGTTCCCTAAATTTAAAAGTGTCTGATTAATTTGAACAGGCCAGGATTCCCGGGTCTCCGCTTGGGACCCAGGGAAACCTGTTCCCTGGCGACCGTTGGACCGCCTTATTCATAGGCGGTGCCCGCCGGAAAGGAGAAAACATGAAAGTATTGCTAGTCGCTACCCCTATGAGTAACGAAAGTTTCGATGTCAGTACCATTACCATTACAGAACCTCTGGGTTTGGAATATCTCTACGCTGGAATCAAGGAAAATCACGATGTCATGATCCTTGATTCGCGGCTGAAGACCGAACGGAGTCTGAAAGACGCTATCGAGTCTTTTCAACCGGATATCGTAGGTTGCGGAGCCACCATTACCGAGGTTTACAACGCCCTGAATGTTTGTGCCGAGGCCAAGCGGATCGATCCGCGAATTTTGACGGTAATCGGAGGACATCATGCCAGCGTCATGCCCCAGGATTTTTTGAAGGATTTTGTCGATGTGGTGGTAATGGGCGAGGGTGTGCACCCTTTCACCAAAGTTTGTGATTATTACGGACAAAAAAAGGATTTCGCAGATATCGAAAACATCTATTACCGAAAAAACGGCAGTATGGTGTTCACCCAAAAAGCCGGTTTTCCTGATATGGACACATTACCGATGCCGGATCGCAAGGCGACCGCTCATCTCCGGCACAATTACCGCACCCGTTTGTTGTACAAACCGATTCAGAACGCCTTGATGCGCGCCTCGACCGGATGTGTCTACAAATGCAATTTTTGCCCGGTATCGGCGTTGTTGAATCATAAATTGCACCGCCGCAGCCTGGAAAGAGTGGTGGAGGAGTATGCCACCGTCGAGGAACCGTTCATTTTATGGGTGGACGATGAATTTTTGCTGGACGCAAAACGCGCCGTCCAATTGGCGCAAGAGATCGAACGGACCGGGATCCAGAAATACCACTTTTTCATGGGCCGTTCCGATACCATCGTAAACCATCCGGAGAGCGTCGAGGCCTGGGCCAGAATCGGTTTGAAATCCGTGTTCATCGGGCTCGAAGCCCATCGGGACGTCGATCTGGACAAAATGCAGAAAGGAACCTCAGTGAGCAAACACCAGGAGGCCATCAACATCCTGCACGCCAATGGCGTCAATGTCCGGGGTGGTTTTATCGTCCTGCAGGACTATACCAAAGACGATTTCAAAAAATTGGCCGATTTCTCCCGCAAACTGGGAGTGGACATGCCGAGTTTTTCCATTTGCACACCGCTTCCCGGAACTCAATTATGGGCTGAGAAGGAGAGCGAACTCATTGTCCGTAATTACAACTATTTCGACATGCTGCATTCGGTATTGCCCACCCATTTGCCGGCGAAGGAGTTTTACAAAGAGTACAGCACGTTATTGTTCAAGAAAGGCATGACTCTCGATCACAAACGAAAATTCCTCAAGGAGATGAAACCAGGCGAGCGTTGGAAATTCTTCAAAAATGGAATCCGTTTGTACACCCAGGTGAAAAACGGTTACCAGATTTATGATTGACAACCCAAATCCCGGGTGTTAACGACTTGACAGTCGCATGTCGATTGGCTACAATTACTTCAGTACTATATACAAAGGAGGTAATTGTGAACCGCATACCCGGTAAATTTCCATAACCCGATATTCTAATTTCAGTTTGATGTGACGTTCTGTGGACCGGGAGCATTATGTCCCGGCCTGGAAGGGCAAAAACCAATTATTATATTTAACCAATAGGAGTAAAATATGGCCTTGATAAAATTGGAAAAGGTTTCGAAAGTATATCACACCAACAGCATTGAATTTCCGGCGTTGCGTGAGATATCTTTCGAGGTGCGAGAGGGGGAGTTTTTATCGATCGCCGGTCCGTCCGGATCGGGAAAAACCACGCTTTTGAATATCATCGGTTGCCTGGATACGGCGACTTCCGGATCGGTGGAATTGGCGGGAGAAAATATCGGCAAACGAACCAGCAATGAACTGGCGGATATACGGCGCCATACCATCGGGTTTGTCTTTCAAACCTTCAATTTAATCCCCATTCTCTCGGCATTCGAAAATGTCGAGTTTCCCCTCCTGCTCAGCAATTCGAGATCCGCCTCCGAGCGTCGCGCCATGGTGGAGGAGATGTTAGGTTATGTAGGATTGAAAGATTTCATGTTCCGGAAACCCTCTGAATTGAGCGGCGGCCAGCAGCAGCGAGTGGCCATTGCCAGGGCGTTGGTGAAAAAACCGGCGTTGGTGCTGGCGGACGAACCCACAGCCAATCTCGATTCCAAAACCGGCAACGAGATATTGGACTTGATGCTGGAATTGAATCAAAAAACCAGCGCCACATTCGTTTTTTCGACTCATGACAACATGGTTATGGAGTACGCCTCGCGGTTGATAGTGCTACGGGATGGAAAAATTGAATCGGACGAGTCAAGGAGGTAAGAATGGCGACATTTTTAAAACTGGCATTTCGTAATGTCTTCCGCTTCAAGCGGCGGACATTGATCACCTTCCTGGCCGTCGCGCTGGGTTTGGCGATCCTGATCATCAGCGTCAGCCTGCTCAACGGTCTGGACCGTCAGGGAGTGGGCAATCTACTGGACAGCCAGACCTCCCACTTGACCGTCTATCAAAAAGGTTACCAGGAAAAACGGGACGATTTGCCCCTCAATATCACCATCGCGAACTGGGAAGCGACCGCGGCGGCTCTAAAGGAACTGCCGGCCGTGGCTGCGGCTGAAGGGCGAATCCATTTCGGCGCCAGTATCATCAAGGGGATGGACGAAGTTCCCTGCCGGGGCGTGGGCATTGCGCCCGGGATCGATCCAGACTTGTTCAAGGTGAAGGAATCGATTGTCGCCGGTGAATGGCTCGAAGCGGATGATAACAAGATCCTGATCGGCAAGGGACTGGCCGCAGATGTGGGACTGGTTGTGGGCGACCTGGTGACTGTGCGCATCATCACCTCCACCAAAGGGGAGGACTTTAGCTGGAACGCTGTGGATTTTACCGTCAAAGGGATTTACGACACCGGCAATCCAGCGGTGGACAGCCAATGGCTGATCATGCCGCTGGGGCCCGCGGCCGACGGTTTGGGATTGCCCGGCCTGGTAACGGAGATCGCCGTTCGCCTCAATTCGGGAGACGATGAGACCCTGCTCTCCGCCAAACTGCAAGTGGAGGAGCGGTTGGCAAAGATCGACCCGCAATTGGAAGCATATTCCTGGAAGGAGCTTTCGGGCACATTTCTCGCCATTTCCGCGGCCAAATCGGAGCGGAGCCGTATGATCATCATGGTGATGCTGTTGGTGGCTGCTATCGGTATCATCAACACCATGATGATGGCGGTGATGGAACGGACGCGGGAGATCGGGATGCTGAGCGCCATGGGGATGAAGAAGCGGGAAATCCGCTGGTTGTTTATCCTGGAGGGCGGGATTATCGGTTTGTTCGGAGCGCTGGCCGGATGCCTGGTCGGCGGCCTGGCGGCGTGGCATCTGGAGGTGAATGGTTGGAATATCGGCGGGATGGGAGAAACCTTCAATAAAATCACCACAGCCGTGTACCCCATCAAAGATGTCCTGTACGCCGATGTCTCACCAGGACTGATCGTCATGACGTTCGTGTTGGGCACCTTGATTTCGATTCTGGCCAGTTACTACCCGGCGTCGAAAGCCGCGAAGCTCAATCCCATTACGGCGTTGAGAAACATTTAGAGGGAGGAAACCATGGTAAAAAATCTGATAAAACTGGGATGGAAAAACATCTGGCGGAACAAAAAACGGACCTTCCTGACACTGTTCGCTATCGCCTACGGCATCACCGCCGTGGTGTTCATCAAGAGTTATATCGCCGGCGTCACCACCAATTCTATAGAGCAAATCGTCAGGACCCAGAGCGGTCATGTCAAGATCGCCCATAGCGAGTATTTGCGGTTGGAACGGGTCATGCCCAAAGAATTTATGGTGAAGAATCCCGAGGTTTTCATCCAGGCGGCAAACACTATCGAGGGCGTGGAAGCGGTGGATCAACGGTTGAAATTTCACACTCTGCTGAATTTCAAAGACGCCAACGAACCGGCGGTGGCAGTGGGGGTAGATACGGCGATTGCCGATAAAACCATGCTGCTCTCCCAGAGCATCGTGGCAGGCAGTTATATGGATGATTCCGGGAAGAGTCTGATCATCGGGAAATCCCTGGCTGAGAAACTGGGGGCCGGAGTGGGGGATGAACTCCTGCTGGTGACAACGGATATCAATTACTCTACCTACGCGTTGCCATTCAAGATCGCTGGATTGTTCGAGACCGGATACTCCTCGCTGGATAAACATATCCTGTACATCCCAATCGCCAAAGGACGGGAGATGTTGGATTGCGGGGTCGCGGCCCACGAGATTCTACTCTTCCTGAAAGACCCGGCGCAGGCGGAAGTCGTCGCATCGAGGCTGGAAACCGTTGCCGCCGCCGATCCCGATTCCGGGTACCGCGTCGTTCCCTGGCAGAAAAACTCGGTAGTGGAGAGCTTCTACCCGTTCTTCGAAAACATTGTCAGCAAAGTCATGGGCCTCATTATGCTGATCGTGGCATTGGTGATTCTGAACACCATGCTGATGGCAGTG